>NZ_JBRCOK010000001.1:0-7445 GCF_053501535.1 Bellilinea sp.
GCGATATTGGGGGAGGTCGGTGGGGGTTGTTTTGTAGTGGGCTCATAAAACTGGACACAAAAATAGCAAAGCTGAGGGGTATTTTCCTAATCCGCCGGTGTGACTGCTGGGGCGGCCTCGTTCACCCGCACCTGCCGCACCAGCCAAACCGCCAGCAAGTTCATTGCCAGGGCAGCGATCAGGTTGCCGCCAATTCCCACCCCGTTGAACAGCAGCGGAGCAAACTGCGTGCCGAGCGCGCGCCCCAAAGCGGCCATCGCCAGGGTGCTGGCCATGACGGTTGCCCGCAGGGCAGGCAGCGCTTCGCTCATCAGCGGCAGCAGCGAAACCAGCGAAAATTCAAACGAGAGGTAAAACAAAAACAGGCCGGCCAGCGCGCCCCACGCCTGCCCGCCCAGGACAAACATGACCACCGCCGCCAGCATGTTCACCAGCAAACCGGCACGCACCGACCAGACCTTGCCCAGCCGGTCCACCAGCGCTGCCGAAAGCCCCTCTCCGCCCATCTCCGAAAGCCCAATCAACACCGCGGCTGCTCCCAGCGCCGCCAGTTGAAAGTTGAAACGCTGCTCCAGCCACAGGCCGAACACCAGGTTGACCGTTTCGTTGGCGGCGGTCAGCAGCAAAATGGTCAGCAGACCGGCGCGGGCCGGGGCCGAACGCAGCAGCAGCCCCAATGGAAGCGGCGGAACGCCGGGCTGGCTGGACGGTTCGGCGCGGCGGTTGTGGGGCGGCAGGATGCGCCACACAGCCACCATGCTCAGCGCCCCCAGCAGCGCCAGCGGCAAAAACGGGGACTGCCATGCCCCGCTGCGTCCGAGCAGCACCCCCACCAGCGGCACGCCGATGATGAACGACAGCGACCACGACAGTTCGGTGATGCCCATCACCCGCCCGCGCCGTTCGTAGGCCACCCGGTCACCCAGATAGGCCTGCATGGCCGGCAGAAAAATCATGTAGGCCAGCGCCATCAACGGCAGGCTGATGGCAAAACCGGTATAGGTGGGCAGCACGACCACCGTCAGCGCGCCGATGGTGAACAACCCCATGCCCAGCAGCATACTCACCCGCCGTCCGTAGCGGTCGGCAATCGGGGAAAGGAACGGCCCGGCAAAGGCGATCAACGAGCGCAGCGAAAGCACCAGCGAAATTGCCGGCAAACCAACCCCCAGCCCGCTTTGAAAAAGAGAAAGATAGGGGTACACCATGCGGTAACTGGTGTTCAATACGCTGCGGATGAGGGTGAATACGGCGACCTGTGCGCCCAGCGTCGGCGGTGAGGAGGTTTTCATGCGGCTTTGTGAACGGAGCGTTTCAACAGCAGGCTGAGCTGGGCGCCGCTCAGCAGCGCCAGCCCCAGCAGCAGCCCAAAGGTGAGCCGAATGGCAAACGAACCCGATTGGGCGACCGGCGAATCGGGGTGGAGGATGTTTTCCGCCCCGCCCAGCGCCAGCCAGAGCGCCAGCCCAAAGGCAGCGTTGGCAAAACCGGTCAGGCGCGGCTGGTCGAGCACCAGCAGCCCGCTTTGCAGCAGCACCCCCACCACACCAAAGGTAAAGGGAATGCGCCAGCGTGGTTCGTCCCAAAAGATGCCGCCCCAATTTTGCCACTGCACCAGCAGGGACATGGGCAGGTAAGTCAGCCAGAAGAGCAAACCGCTCCAGCCCAGCGCGCGCGACCAGTCCACCCAACGCGCGGGGGAGAGGATGGCGGCCAGCCCGCACAAACCGGCAGCGGCAAACAGCAGTTTTCCGCTCCAAACCCAGGCGCCGTGCAGCAACACCAGCCGCAAGTTGGCGCCTAATGTGCGTTCAGCCGGGCCGAAGGCGGTCAGCACGGCGATCAGCGTGAGCGTAATGAACAGAGAAAGGACAAGCCGGCGCCGGACGGTCATTCTTCCGAAAGAGCGGGGGCGCTCTCGCTTTGCGGCTCAACGCCGCCGCACCACAGGCGCATCAGGTGCTGGTAGAACTGTACCATGCGCCCCAGCCCCGCCACGCTGATGCGCTCATTCACGCTGTGGATGCTGTCCAAATCCTCACGGGTCATCACCACCGGCGTGAGGCGCAGCACATTCTCGCACAGGCCGGTGTAGTAACGGGCGTCGGTGGCGCCCATCACCAGATAGGGCGCGGTTACCACGCCGGGGAACACCTCGCGCACGGCGCGGCTCAGGCTCTCGAAAGCCGGGCTGTCCGGCGAGGTCAGCGGGGCGGCATCCCAGGAGCCCTGCGGGACAACTTCAATTTGAACATTGCGGTCATTGACCACCTGGCGAACGTACTCCACCGCCGATTCAATCGAATCGCCCGGCAGCAGGCGCAGGTTGACCAGCGCTTCGGCGGTTGGCGGAAGGACGTTTTCCTTGACGCCGCCGCGCACGATGGTTACCGCGGCCGTGGTGCGGATGGCGGCGTTGGTTTTCGGGTCGGCCGAAAGGCGGCGCTTGAGCAGACCCCCGAACAGCCACGGGTTGGCAAAAATCAACTGTAAAGCCGGCGAAGCCGCTGCGCCGATGGCGCGGAAGGTTTCGCGCAGAAAGACGGTGGATGCCGGGAAGGGATGATCTTCGATGGCGGTGATGGCGCGCGCAAGGATGCCGATGGCGGTGCTGGGTGGGGGCGCGGAAGAATGTCCGCCGGGCTGATCCACCCGCAGGCGCAGGGTCAGGTAGCCCTTTTCGCCGATGCCGATCAAAGCAACCGGCAGTTCGACGCCCGGCAGGGTGCCCTGGACAATGGCACCGCCTTCGTCCAGCACCACTTCCAGCTGCTCGCCGCGTTCGGCCAGCAGAGCGGCAATTTGGGCTGCGCCGCGTCGTCCGCCGGTTTCTTCATCCTCACCGAAGGCAAAGTAAATGGTGCGTTCGGGCTGAAAACCGGCTTTGATCAATTGCTCGGCGGCTTCCATCAGGGCGACCAGCTGGCCTTTGACATCCAGTGCACCGCGGCCCCACACCTGCTCTTCGGCAACCTCACCGCTGAAGGGCGGGTGCTGCCACTGATCCAGGCTGTCCTCGGCGGCCGGCACCACGTCCAGATGGGCGCAAAACAGCGCAGCGGGCAGTTCCGGGTTGCTGCCGCGCCAGCGGTAGAGCAGGCTGAAATCGGAGACCGTCTGGCGTTCCAGTGTGGCGTGCACGCGCGGGTAAAGCGTTTCCAGCGTGCGGTGCAGCTCGTAAAACGCCATAGCGTCCGGCGGCTGATCATCGTAGGAAACAGTTTTGGCGCGAATTGCCAGCGAGAGATGACCGGCGGCAATTTCGGCGTCCACTTCCGGCAATTCGGCCGGTTCAACCGGCTCCGGCAGGCGCATGAACAGGCTGGTGCGAATCAGCAAAAAGGCGGCCAGAAAGATGAATACCGCCAGCACAGGTATCAATATGGGGAGCAGCATAGGGTTTTCCTCCGGGGAGAGCGAAATCGGTGCCTGCGGCTGGGGATCAATAATCGCCGCTGGCGAGCAGTTCGTGCAGGCGCGGGTGGTCGGCATACACCCCGCGGTATTCGGGCGGCAGCAGCGCGGCAATACGGCACATCACCTCGTCCGTCTGGCGGCGCAGGTCTTCTTCGCGGTTTTCGCGGGAAAAGGGCGGCAGCCGGAAGGGTTTGCCGAAGCGCGCCACAATCTCCCCGCGCCGCAATTTGAGCAGCGATTTGAGCGCGGTATGGGTGCCGGTGATGCCAACCGGAACAATCGGCACGCGGGCGCGGTGTGCCAGCAGCACGGTACCGGGCTTGCCCTCCAGCAGAGTCGCCGTGTTGCTGCGGGTGCCCTCTGGGGCAATTCCCAGCGCGCGGCCGGCCTGCAGTGCGGAGAGCGCCTGCCCAAAGGCGGTGAAGTCGGCTTTGCTGCGGTCAATCCAGATACCTCCCGCCGTTACCGCAAACCAGCGGAAGAAGGGGTATTTGAGGTACTTATCCGCTACCAGGGCGGTGATATCGGGGCGCACCGGGTTGACAAACAGCACGGGGATATCCAGCCGGCTGATGTGATTGGTGGCAACGATGACTCCGCCGCTGGGCGGCAGATTTTCAGCGCCGATGAAGGTGGTGCGGGTCAGGTGGCGGATGAGGAAAGCCACCACCCGCTGCAAGCGCCGGCGCGGCAGGGGTTGTTCGGCAGCCTGGGCCGGGGAATGCGGGGAGGCGTTGGCGTTCATGTAAATAATTGTATCACCGGCGGGTGGAGTTTTGCAAACACTGCGAAGTTGATACAGGGCAGCCGTATTTCAAACCATTTACGATTGCGGCGCGTACTCCGCCGGTCAATCCGTTTTCGTACAGGGCGGAAGAGCGTTTTCTATCCTGTGTTAAGTCTGTGGGCAAATGGAATAACCGGAGAAGGTTCGAAAATTAACCCAAAGGCGCAAACACGCCGAGAAGAAAATAAAAATATCCTTGGCGTCCTGGCGATCAATCTTTTTATTCATTGTCAAACAGTGTCACGCCGAGTGCAGCGACACTCACCAGACCTGATAAATTGCCCCCTCCTTCGCCTCCCCCAATATCGCAGAAGCGATATTGGGGGAGGTGGGTGGGGGTCACACATAAGATTGCCACGCTCGCTGCGCTCGCTCAAAAGGACATTAAACCAGCCATGTCCCTCCGAATGCAGCGACACTCACCCCTGCTGGCGAAAATCACCCCCACCCTCGAGGTGCGGTAGGGGGCCCTGTCGGAGAGTGCCTCGCCCGCAAAGTCGTTGGAATGGCGTATCCCCAACTCACGGAACATTAACGAATCCAATACTCCGCCAAGTTTTAAGTAAACCTCAGCCATGCAGCCCCGGCGGACATGCTATAATTTTCTCGCACCAGCCCACCCCCCTCTTTACGAGAGAACCCGCGCATGTCTTTCGTTCATCTTCATGTTCACACGCAATACTCGCTGCTGGACGGCTTCTCGCACATCAAGAAGCTGATTGAGCGCGTTAAGCAGATGAACATGCCGGCGGTGGCCATCACCGATCACGGCAGCATGTACGGGGTGATCGAATTCTTCAACGCTGCCAAAGCCGCGGGGGTAAAGCCGATCATCGGCATGGAGGCCTACCTTGCCCCGCGCGGAATGCGCGACCGCGACCCCAAACTGGATAAATCCGCCAGTCACCTGTTGCTGCTGGCGGAAAATGAAACCGGCTACCAAAACCTGCTGAAAATTGCCAGCGCCGCCCAGCTGGAAGGTTTTTACTACTATCCGCGCATTGACCACGAATTTCTGGCAAAACATGCCGAAGGGCTGATTGCCACCTCCGGTTGTATGGCTGCCGAAATTCCCCAATTGATTCTGGAAAAGGGCATTGAGGAAGCCCGCAAACGGGTGGACTGGTACTACGAGGTCTTTGGCAAGGATAACTTTTTCTTTGAACTGCAGCGCCACCAGATTCCCGAACTGGAAGAGATCAACCGTGCCTTGAAGGAACTGGCGCCGCGCTATCCGGCGCGTTTTGTGGCCACCAACGATGTGCACTACATCGAAGCCGAGGACGCCCGCTATCAGGACATTCTGCTGGCGATTCAAACCGGCTCACTGCTCAGCGATAAAAACCGCTTCCGCATGACCGATAACACCTACTACCTGCGCCCGCCGCAGGAAATGGCGGAAATTTTCAAGGAAGTGCCGGAAGCGCTGCACAATACCTTGCTGATTGCCGAACGGGTCAACGTTGACCTTTCCAGCAAGGGCTACCATCTGCCGGTCTTTGAGGTGCCGCCCGGCTGCACGGTAGAAACCTACCTGCGCAGCCTGTGCGAGGAAGGCTTACAGCGCCGGTACGGTGCTTCTCCGCTCATCGCTCAGGCGCGCGAACGGCTGGAATACGAACTGGCCGTCATCCACCAGATGGGTTTCGATGCCTACTTCCTCATCGTGTGGGATTTGTGCCGCCATGCCCGCGAAAAAGGCATCTGGTACAATGCGCGCGGTTCAGCAGCCGGCTCCATTGTGGCTTACACACTGGAAATCACCAATGTGGAACCAATTGCGCACGGGTTGATTTTTGAGCGTTTTCTCAACCCCGGGCGTATTTCCATGCCGGATATTGACCTTGACTTTCAGGACGATCAGCGCGCTCAGATGATGGAATACTGCGCCCGCAAGTACGGGGATGACCGGGTGGCGCAAATCATCACCTTTGGCACGCTGGGGGCGCGCGCCGCTGTGCGCGATGTGGGCAGAGTGATGGACATCCCCCTCACCGAAGTTGACCGCGTCAGCAAGTTGATCCCCAACATTCCCGGCAAGCCGGTTACCATCGCCGAAGCGCTCGAACAGGTGCCGGAATTGAAAGCGCTCTACGAGAGCACCCCCTACCTGAAAGACCTGATTGACACTGCTGCCCACATGGAGGGTTCCATCCGCAGCGCCGGCACGCACGCTGCCGGGGTGATCATCACCGACAAGCCCATCATTGAGTACATCCCATTGCACCGCCCGACCAGCGGCTCGGAAGAATCCCCCATCAAGACGGTTACCCAGTTTGAAATGTCCATTGTCGAGTCGCTGGGGCTGCTCAAGGTGGACTTTTTGGGTCTGGCAACCCTGACCATCATGCAGCGCGCTTGCGACCTGATCGAAAAACGTCACGGCGTAAGGTACACGCTGGAGAACATCCCGATTGACGACCCCTTCACCTTCGAGTTTCTCAGCAAAGGGCATACCGCCGGCGTCTTTCAACTGGAAGGCACGGGCATGACCCGTTACCTGACTCAAATGAAGCCGCGCAATGTGGACAATGTGATTGCCATGGTGGCGCTTTACCGCCCCGGCCCGCTGGAATTCATCCCGCGCTATATTGCCCGCATGCACGGCGAGGAAGAAGTCACTTACCGTCACCCGGCGATGAAGCCGATTTTTGAGGAAACCTACGGTATCCCCATCTATCAGGAACAGATCATGCGCGCGGCGGTGGAACTGGCGGGGTATACCCTCTCCGAATCGGACGACCTGCGCAAAGCGATTGCCAAAAAGCAGAAAGACAAACTGGAAAAACACCGCGAAAAGTTCATCAAAGGTGCGTCCCAGCGCGGCATCCCGCAGGAAACCGCCGCACAAATATTTGAAGACTGGGAAGAGTTTGCGCGTTACGGTTTCAACAAGTGCCTGACCGGTGATACCGAAATTATTGACGTCACAACCGGTCTCCCCATCACCCTTGAAGAAATGGCTCAAGGTGGTTGTTCCCCCTCTGCGGTAACAACCTGCGAACTGGATTCGCTGCGTTTGACCGAAGGCAAAATACTGGATGTGGTGAGTAATGGGATTAAACCGGTTTACCGTCTCACAACTCGTCTGGGAAGACAGATTGAAGCAACCGCCAATCATCCCTTTTACACCTTTGAGGGGTGGAAACACCTTGCCGCGCTAAAACCTGGTGATTTGATTGGTGTGCCGAGAAAATTACCGATTGAAGGCTCGCAACGATGGGACGATTACAAGGTCATC
>NZ_JBRCOK010000002.1:0-12558 GCF_053501535.1 Bellilinea sp.
GTCCAGATGCGGACCAGCCCACGAAATCTATTTCCGCCTCTGATCTTATATGGAAATTTTTTGCAGCACACCCCAAACCGTAACCGCTTAGTCTCCGAAAACAATTTACTCCTTTTTTATTTCAGGGAATGGCTGGTTGGCTGCATTCCTTAGGGCTCTGCTACGGTAGGAGCAGATTTTTCGAGTTCCGTTCAACCCCTTCCAGAACGAAGCGTATTGGTAAATTGGCGGTTTTTGGCACGCTCCGGATCGGTATCTTTTGTAAATTGCGCTTCCAGCTCGATAAGGTCAGGTTCACGTTGCAGTGAAGGTGCGGTGGGCTTTTCAAGCCCAAGTCTTGCTCCCGGCAATAAACACAAAATCACGAGTAATACACCACAAATGAGGTAAACCAAATGATTGAGAATTGGTGTTCCCCAAAGCAAAATTTGCAATCCAAGCCACAAAATGAGCAGAACACTTTGTACCAGAGCCGCAGCCCAGGCCCAACCCAAGCGTTGCCATATTCCATAGGTTATCACCAGCGGACTTACGCCCATTATCGCTATTAACAGTAAACCGGGGATGACGAAATCGATAATCGGCAAGTTTCCTAATATTCTTGCTGATGAACCCATCTCCGCCCCGCCTGGATCAGTTAGCAGGGTAGTACCTTCAATCAACCCACCCAGTCCAAGCAGGACAAGGAATATCATCAATCCATAGCGTGCAATTTTTGTAATCATAATATTTCCTCACAGTCATACATCATCCGTCCTGTAAAAACCCAAAAAAAGATGGTAGAAAATTTTTCAAGATCCCTGTAGTTCCAATTAACAAACGATCGAGGGAAGAAAAAACATCTCGCCCCGCCATTAAAGATACAGCTTTTCACAGACACATCAAACTCACCAGGAAAAAACCTACTTCTTTTTATTTTGCATCAAGGTATCTGGTTTTTGTCAAGACATAGTGAAACCGCCATCGCTATATGGTGCGTAAACATTGGCGAAACCTGCTTCACCAATCTTTTTCTTTTAACATCTTCCTTTTTTCTATTATAGGGAGTGTTAGGCGATTCTCTGTATCTATTAAATTAAGGTTTTGTTAAGGTTTTCGCTCGAAAAGTAGGTTTATGTAGTGCAAGAAGGATTCGGATGGCATCCCTCGATGGTACGTTCGACCAATCCGGTAGCAGTGAGCCCGGCAGGATTCGAATAGCATCCCTCGATGGGACGTTCGACCAATCTGACAGCAGTGGGCCCGGCAGGATTCGAACCTGCGACCAAGCGGTTATGAGCCGCGCGCTCTGCCGCTGAGCTACGGGCCCCGGCGGCATTGGCTTGCCTTGCAGCCAAATTATATCACATTGACATTTCGCTGAGAGTAAAATGATAAGCAAATAACCGCTGGCTAACCCAGCCGCTTCGCCGCCCAACAGGCCGCCCCAATCACCCCGGCATGATCTCCCAGCCGCCCCGGCACAATTTCCACCTGTTCAACCGGCATGATGTGCACCCGCTCGCGCATCGTTTTTTCCATCGGGTCAAGTAGCAGCCGCCCAGCATGAGCAACCCCGCCGGTCACAATAATCCGCCGAGGGCTGACCGAGGCACACAAGCTGGAAGCCGCTACCCCCAAATAAAAGCCGGCCTGTTGGTAAATCTCACAGGCAATCTCATCTCCTTTCAGAGCCGCTTCTGCAATCAAAGCAGGAGTGATGGCGTTCAGGTCATAAGCACACAACTCGCCGATTTTGGTGGTCAGTCCCTGTGCAACAGCCTTCATACCCATTGCCGCAATTGCCGGCCCGGAAGCAAACGCCTCAAGACATCCGTAATTACCACAGCCGCAACGCGGGCCGTTGAAATCAATCACCATGTGGCCCAGTTCACCAGCCGTGCCCCCAATCCCCAAATGCAATTGGCCGTTAATCACCAGGCCGCCGCCAATGCCTGTACCAATTGCCAGCACTGCCACCGTATCCACACCCTGACCGGCTCCAAAACGCCACTCCCCAAAGGTGATCGAACGCACATCATTCAGCAGTGCAACCGGTAAGCGGGTTTTTTGTTGCAGTACATCTCGCAGGGGCACATGCGGCCAGGTACCGGGCAGGTTGGGCAGGAATAGCGTTTCACCCTTTTCAAGGTCAAGCACGCCCGGCACGCCAATACCAATCCCGCCTATATTCTCTGTTACCAGTCCGGCAGTCTCAATCATCGCAAGAAATAAATCTGCCATGCGCTGCATTACCGCATCATGCCCTTCGCGTGCCAACGTCGGAACGCTTTGTTGAAAGAGGACATGACCGGTTTCCACATCCACCACTGCCGCACGCAAGTTGGTTCCGCCCAAGTCACAGCCAATATATCGCTTCATAACTATTTATTCTGAAATTGAGTATTCAGGAGAGCTGTGCCCGACAGGCCAACACTCGCCGGGCACAGCCTTGACCAGATTGAGATTAGTGGATATAGGGTTTCAACACATCTCGCGCAAGGTAAAATCCGCGCTTGACCAGCTCTTCGCTGCCTTCAAAGACTCGATCCTCATGTTCAATGCTGACGACATAATCATAGCGAGCCGCTGTCAACGCTGCAAAGAACTTCCCCCAATCCATATCGCCCAGACCGGGTAAACGCGGCACCTGCCAGCCCATGCCTTGTGAGAGTACCCCGTGATTGTAAAGCCCTTCGCGGTCAATATGCAGATCCTTGGCATGAACATGAAAGATTTTAGCGGCAAATTCGCGTACAACCCGCTCATAGTCAATCATTTGCAACACCAGATGAGAGGGATCAAGATTTAAGCCGAAATTGTCTTCCGGAATAATCTCCCACATCCTTCGCCAGATGGCCGGTGTGCTGGCCAGGTTATTACCACCCGGCCACTCATCATACGAGAAAATCATCGGGCAGTTTTCAATGGCAATCTTCACCCCTCGTTCCTTTGCATATTGCACAATCGGCGGCCAGATTCGCGCATAATCTTCCAGATTCTGCGGCACAGTTTTGTTTTTATCCTTCCCGATGAATGTACCCACCACGCCAACTTCCAGCAAAGCCGCCGCATCAATCACCTTTTTAAGATGGGCAATCACTGTTTCGCGGTGCTCAGGATCAGGATGCAGGGGATTGGGATAGTAACCTAAGGATGAGATCATCAAGCCATAGCCTTCCAGCATTTTGCGAATCTCTCTGGCTTTGGCTTGATCCAGCTGGACAACATCAAGATGGGTCACCCCCGCGTAACGGCGGGTGGCTTTTTCGTGCGGCCAGCAGGCAATTTCAATCGCCTGAAAACCGCTCTCTGCCCCCCAACGGGCAACCTCTTCCAGCGTACTGCCGGGCAATGCGGCGGTAAAAAATCCCAGTTTCATCGTTCCCTCCATTTCAAATTAGACTTTGGTCCAGACTTTTTCTTTGGCACTGCGTTCGATGGCTTCACACAATTGCATTTCGTAGTGACCATCGGCAAAAGTTGGAAAATCAGGGGGCTTGCTGTAATCCCCGTTCAGGATATAGGTGTACACCTTATGGTAAAGTTGTTTGAAAGTATCCGGGAAACCCTCATTATGACCACCCGGATAGGAAGTTACCGCGCGAGCTTCGGGTGAAAGCAGCGCCGGGTCTTTCATGATAATCTGATTGGGTTGAGTGCGATGACCCACCCACAATTCATTGGGGCGTTCCGAATCCCATGCCAGCGAGGATTTTGAGGCATTAATCTCAAAAAACAGGCGGTTTTTTCGCCCTGAACAAACCTGCCCCACTGTTAAGACACCCCGCACATCATTCTCAAAGTGCAGCAGAATCGTTGCATAATCCTCCGTAAAGATGGGTTGATCCACGTAATCTTCTGGCTGGAGAATCTTACCTGTGTAAGTTTCGACCGGTTTGGCAGGTTTCTTGCGCACCGGATGCATGGTTTTGAAATCCGCAAATACTTCGACTACACGCAATCCGGTTATAAAAGTGATTAAATCCAGCCAGTGCGATCCAATATCACCCACCGCGCGCAGCGTTCCGCCCAATTCTGGTTCAAGCCGCCAGTTCCAATCCGTTGGGAATAACAGCCAATCCTGCAAATACGAACCTTGTAGAATGAACAAATCCCCCAATTCACCACTCTGCACCATACTGCGCGCCTGTTGAACCAGAGGATACATGCGGATGTTGAAATTCACTGCATTGACTTTACCGCTTTCCTTTGCCAGCTGCACCAGTTCCGCCGATTCGCGGGTATTCATTGCCAGCGGTTTTTCACAGACCACATGTTTGCCAGCCAGCAGCGCCGCTTTGGCGTGAGGATAATGGAGATAATTGGGGGTCGCCAGATGGACAACCTGAATATCCTCGTCCTTCAGCATTTCCTCCAGCGAGCCGTAATTGCGCGGAATACCCATTTCGGCTGCCTTCTGTTGCGCTTTTTCGCGGGTATTCTCAGCCAAACCAAGCACGGTAATCCCGTTACGGCGCAGGGCTTCGATGTGAGCAGGCCCAATGAAACCAGTACCGGCAACCCCAACGCCTATCGTGGATTTGCTTTGTTGCGGTGTCATAATCATCCTCCCCTGTCAGTACTCCCCACCGATTTTCACTTCACCGGCAGAGGTTTGTTCACCAGCCAGACGTGCTTTGAAGTCATCCAGAATCTTCGCGGTTGCTGTGGCTCCGCAACGGGTTACCCCGGCTTCAATCACTGCCAGCAGCGCATCCAGTGTCCGCACCCCGCCAGCCGCTTTGATCTGCACTTTCTCACTGACCGAGCGTCGCATCAAACGCAGATCCTCCAGGGTTGCCCCGCCGGGGGCAAAGCCGGTCGAAGTTTTCACCCAATCGGCACCCGCTTTTTCAGCCAGCTGACATCCGCGCACTTTCTGCTCATCCGTCAGATAGGCATTCTCCAGAATCACCTTGACTTTTACCCCACGCGCATGAGCCACATCACATACGGCCTTAATGTCCTGGAAAACAAAATCATCATTGCCGGAACGCAGCTCGCCAATGTTGAGCACCATATCCAGCTCCACCGCCCCGTCATCCATGGCGCGCTGTGCTTCGGCTACCTTGATCTCAGTAACGCTGCTGCCGTGCGGAAAGCCAATCACCGTGCTGACCAGCACATCCGAGTCTTTCAATTGCTCGGCTGCCAACCGCACATGACAGGGTTTGACACACACGGTCGCCACGTGGTAACGGGCTGCCAGTTGACACCCTTCAATCACCTCCTGAGAAGTTAACTCCGGACGCAACAATGAATGGTCAATTACCTTGGCCAATTGTTCATAACTGATTGTTTTCACATCGATGACTGTCATGATACCTCCAATAAAGATTTAGAATTTTCGCCACAAATCAATTGGTTTTTCAACCTGCGGCGGATTGTACGGAAACTCAATCCGTCGGCCTTCTCCGGCGGATTGATAAGCAGCATACAAAATTTTCAGCACTTCGCGCCCGTCTTCCCCGGTTTCAATTGGTTCTTCTTTTCCAAGCACGCAATTGACAAAATGCTGCATCTCCTGCGGGAAGCCATAATTCCAGACCTCCTCGAACATGGTAAACGTCCAGCCGCGGGTCGTACCGGCTTTTTCCACGGCATAACCGTACCCTTCCTGGCTGTAAGTCCACAACGAACTTCCCTTTAACAAATCGGCGCGGGTGTTGCCTTTTGTGCCATAAATCTCACAGCGGTCATCCACGCCGCCGCCTTTTGCCCATGAATTTTCGGCAATGTTGATCTTGTTGCCCTCGTACTCGATCACCATAATCGAGTGATCTTCACCTTTGGTGCGGTTATGATGGACAAACGTGTTGCAATAAGCGGTAACGCTTTTGACTTTGGGTTTACCAAACACCCAGCGTCCGTATTCAACCGAGTGACAACCCATATCTAACAGCACACCCCCACCCGAAAGGTTCACATCCCAGAACCAGGGCATGTGTGGTCCGTCATGTTCCTCGGATTGTTTGACCAGGAACGGTTCACCCAAAGCACCTTCTTCAATCAGCTGCTTTGCGCGTACATACTTGGGCGCAAAACATAATTCCTCAGCATACATCAGCAGGACACCCGCTCTTTGAGCAGCCTCAATCATCTGGTCAGCCTCTTCTAGCGTCTTGCAGAGCGGTTTTTCGCAGATGATGTGCTTTCCGGCCGCCGCTGCATCCAGCGCAGCCTGACAGTGCAGGTAATTCGGGATAGCTATCGTGATCACATCAATTTCTTTCATCTTCAACATCTCACGATAGTCATTGAACGCATTGGGGATGCCATGGGTTCTGGCAAATTCCCCTGCCCGATTTGGGGAGGCCACAGCTACTACTTCTGCATTGTGAACATAATGCTTGAAAGCATGTGCATGGATATCGCTGACGAATCCAGCCCCAATCATGCCAACCTTAACTGTCTTAGTCATGGCTTACCTCCTGAAGTGAGAAAATTTACTGTCTGAAACCGCGCTGCCTGCCATAAATTGAAATCATGACCAGCAGCGTTGCACCCAAAACCATCCTGCGCACGGAATCGGGCATTTGCATGGTTGTCAACAGGCTGGTAATCAAGGTCAGCACGATGGCACCCGCCATTGTGCCCCAATAACTGCCTTTACCTCCCGAAAGCAAAGTGCCACCCACTGCCACGGCTGCGATAGAAGGAAACAAGAACGGCTGTCCCAGCGCAATGAACACCACACCCGTATTGCCTACCACCAGAAATCCACCAAATCCAGCCAGTGCACCTGCCAGCGAATACACCGCCAGATTGGTTGCGGTTACATTGACTCCGGAAAGCTTGGCAGTCACCCGGTTAACACCGATTGCAAACAAATGCTTACCAAAAGTTGTTCGTTCCAATAACAGCCACATCAGAATCCCAAAGATAATCCAGATGATGATGGCATTGGGTATTGGAATACTGGATGAGAGTGGACGGGCGATCAAGCGCGTCATAATGGGAGCCACTTTTCCGCTCACATTGCCGTGATTAATGATAATGATCAGGCCGGTCACCACACCGGACATACCCAGCGTCATTACAAATGGAGATATTTTTAAGAAAGTAATCCCCAATCCGTTCACGAAACCGATCAAAGCGCCTACCGCCAGTGAAATCAGCAATGCCAGCAGGACTTTATCATCCTCTCCTTTCACGGTGACGTAGGTAAGGATTGCCGTTAAAGTCACCACCGAACCCGCCGAAAGATCAATCCCTTCAAAACCGCTGATGATGACCAGTGTCTGGCCGGCTGCAATCACCCCCAAAAACACCGCCAGCCGCACAATGTTGGTAGCCTGAGCAATGGCAACATTTATATCATTACCAAAACCGTTTGGCAAAAACCCCGAAAGCAGGAAAAGGATGATTGCAAGCAAAATTGCTGCAACAGGAGGTGAAATACTCAACCTTCTCATAATTTTTTCCTCCGCAGCAGATTGATCATACCGGGAGCCGCCAGCGCCACCACAATGATGGTTGCCTTGACAAAAGTCTCCCACCAGGTATCAATCCGCGAAAAGGAAATAATGTTTTGAATAATCCCCAGCGTAATCGCACCCACCACCGGGCCTGCCACTCCCCCAACACCGCCGCTCAAGGCGGTACCGCCAATAACGACGGCTGTAATGGAAGTCAACGTCATCGGCACACCGATTTCGGCATTCCCCGAACCGCTCAACATCGTAATGGCAATCCCCGCCAGTGCTGCCATGAACCCGGAAACCACGTAGGTACTGAAAAGCACCCAGGTTACCGGAACAGCTGTTTCATAAGCCGCTTCGGCGTTCCCCCCAACCGCATAGAGGTAATTCCCAAACCGGGTTGATCGGATGTACATCCAAATCACCAGCACGACCGCAATCACATAAAAGGCGAGCGGCAAACCCAAAGGCGTTGTGTTTCGGTACACGTTAGCAATATCGGCTGGAATGCCGCCGCCCGGGTTTGGTAGGATGAACAAAGCAAAACCGACGTACAGGAAACTGGTAGCATAGGTGGTAATAATCGGTTGTAAGCGCAGGAAAGCAATGAAGAAACCATTGATCGCCCCCGCCAGTATACCCGCTGCCAGCGAAACTAAAACATACGCCCACATTTTTTCCGGCGATCCGTTCAATCCAACCTGCGTTGCCAGAATGGTGTTAACAATCGAAACGATTCCACCCACTGAAATATCAATACCTCCGCCCAGAATCACAACGGCCTGCCCGGCAGCCAGCAAAATCATCGGCAGGAAAACACGCATGTTGCTGTTCAAAGTATCGCGGGCGAACATGTTGGGCTGTAAGATAAAGTTGATGATCAGTGCCACAACCAGTAAGAGGATGGCAAAGAAGGCGGGATAGCGGTTCATCATTTCATCCCAGGAAAACCTTTTCATGCCTCACCTCCGTTGGAAACACCCATGCTGGCAGCAATCAGATTTTCCTTGGTCAAAGAAGCGCCTTTCAGTTCAGCGCGAATTTTTCCATCATGAAGCACAATCACCCGGTCACATAGCCCAATCAATTCATCATCATCGCTGCTGTAAAACAAAATGGATTTCCCTTGCTGTGAAAGATCGGTCAGCAAAGCATAAAACTCGGCTTTGGTGTTGACATCCACCCCCTTGGTCGGGTCATCCAGCAGGTAACAATCCGGATCACGCAACAGCCATTTTCCAATAACCACCTTTTGGGCATTACCGCCCGAAAGGCTGCTGACCGGAGCCATCAAGCCAGACATGACCAGACTCAGCCTTTCACTGATTGCCAGAGCATCCCGCTTTGCAAGTTTCATCTTAAGCGGGAATCCATATTTCTGCCATGATGGCAGTAAAAAATTTTCCAGTATCGAGCGAATATAGAGCAACCCTTCCTTTGCCCGATCACCCGGCACAAGCGCCAGTTTTTTCTGCATCGCCTGGCGGGGATGCTTGAACCGCACGACTTCACCCTTAATCCGAACCATACCCTGGTAGGGAATATCCCCAAATAATGCCAGCAGTAAATCTCGCTGGCCTTGCCCCTGTAAACCGCCAATTCCCAGCAATTCTCCCTGCTTAACCTTCAGGCTGATACCCCGCAGCGTTTCGGTAGTCAGACTTTCAACTTCTAAGTAAACTTGATGATCCACTCCGTTTGTTTCTTCAGCAGCGGCTGCTTTAGTGAACTGAAAGACCTTTTCTTTTTCGGTCATCAGTTGAATCAAATCTTTCTCCGTTATATCTTTGATGTCCCCCTGCCCAACCGTTTTACCATTCCGCAGGACACTATAACGATCTGCTATTCGGAAAATTTCTTCCATGCGGTGAGAGACAAAAACGATTGCTTTACCTTCTTCTTTCCAGCGCTTTACCAGTTCAAACAAACGCTCCACCTGACGGCTATCCAGGCTGGCGGTTGCCTCATCCAGAATCAAAATGTTTGGATTGAGGCTGATGGCTTTCAAGATTTCTACAATTTGTTTTTCATCCGGGTGTAAATCGGATACAAGCGTTTCCGGTCGTAAATCAGCTTTGAAGGTTCCGCTGAACAGATCCAGCAAGGCCTCCGTCTTTTCTCTCATCACCTTGCGGTCAATCATCCCGTTGGTTTTCAGCGGTTCGCGCGTCAACCAGATATTATCCGCTACCGTCATTTTGGGGACCAGACTGAGTTCCTGAAAGACGGTAGCTATGCCCATCTTGCGAGCTGCCTGCGGGGAAGAGAAGCGCACGGGTTTACCATCAAGGAGTAGTTGTCCTCCATCGAGGACAACTACTCCGTTGATGACCTTACTCATCGTGCTTTTGCCGCTTCCATTTGCCCCGATCAGTGCAACTACTTCACCTGAATGAATATCCAGGTTCCCGTCAGAAAGCGCAACCACACCCCCATAACGCTTGACTATATTGCGGGCAGAAAGCGACACACTCATAGTTTATTTCAAGAAGAAGGTATTCAGAACTTCCTGATCGGTCATGATGCCGTCCAGCAGGTAGGCATCCGGCTTATCCTTGCAGATGTCCAGCCCTTGCT
Source organism: Bellilinea sp. (assembly GCF_053501535.1). NCBI lineage: Bacteria > Bacillati > Chloroflexota > Anaerolineae > Anaerolineales > Anaerolineaceae > Bellilinea > Bellilinea sp. The sequence continues at coordinate 9,981 of NZ_JBRCOK010000002.1, forward strand.
GCAGGTTCGCTTTGGTAATGACAATCGGCACCGGGATGACGAACGACAAACCATTCGCACCACCCAGTTTGCTCTTGTCTACCTGCTTGCCCAACAGCATGTTCACCGCAATCCGCAAGCCAGTCGGCGATACACCCGGCGGATTGGCTACCGCAATGGTCTCAAAGTCCGGGCGGTCCTTCAACACCTCTTCCCACAACTTCAGGAACTGGCAGCGGCCTTCACCTACACCCACCGGGAACTTCGCCGGATTGGCCGCAATTACCGCCTGCAACGCACCAATCGCCATCCCGTCCTGCGTCCAGTACCCATCCAGATTCGGGTACGCCGCCAGGAAGTTCGACATCACCTGCTGACCCGTCGCTTCATCCCATTTGCCGGTATCCTTCGCCAGCACCTTGATGTCCGGGTACTGCGACAACACCTCGTCCACCCCTTCCATCCGCGCTACATTCGCCGGATGTCCGGGGAAACCTTCGATCAGCACAATGTTGCCCTTGCCGCCCAATTTCTCGGCCAGCCATTTGGCGCTCGTCTTCGCCCATTCCTTCTGGTCAATGCCCACGTTGTACACGCCCGGCACATTCAACTCCTGATCCACCGAGATCACAATGATCCCCTTGCTCACCGCTTCCTGCAGTGTCGCATTCAGACCATTTACATCACTCGGATTGACCAGAATCGCGTCCACTCCCTTCGCCATCAGATTCTGCAATTGCTGAATCTGACCGGCTACGTCCGTATCCGCGCTCTCGATCACCAGCTCGGTCGTCAACCCTTTGTCCATGTACTCCTTGTTGACTTCGATCAACTCCGCTATCATCTGCGTCCGGTATTCGCTGCTGATGAACGGATTCGAAATCCCAATCGTGAAGGGAGGTCCTTTTGACTCAACCGGTGGTTGAGTGGGTTGTTGTCCGGTTTGCGGTGGTTGGGTCGGCTGAGCCACCGAAGTAGGGGTTGCGGGTGTACCGCAGGCTGCCAGAATCATGGAAAGCACCATGATAAAGGCAAGAATGGTAAAGAGGGGTTTTCTTTGCATGTTCATCTTCTCCTTCTGGTAAGTTTTTCGTTCAAACAAAAATTCGGACAAACGATCATTGGGATATTTTGGATGACGTCAACACCTCCTTTCCACTAAATCTTCTTTCAGATGGTCATGGTTGGTTGATCTTCGATGACGAACAGGTATTCGAGCGCGAGAGCAACCGCGCCAGTCACTCCCGCATCGGCACCCATGCGCGAGAAATTGATGGCCAGATGCGTGGTTGCCAGTGGCAGGGAACGACGCAGCACTGCTCGACGGATAGAAACCAGTAAATGATTGCCGAAATTGGCAATGCCCCCACCGATAAAGATGTGACTGGGATTGAAGAAATTAACCAGCCCAGCCAGCACATCCCCAATCATTTGACCGCTGGCACGAATGATCTCCAATGCGGCCTGATCTCCTTCGCGGCAGGCGGCATTGACGTCTTCAGGGCGTAAAACGCCGCCGTTAAGATCCATTAAATTTTTGAGGAAAGGACTGCTGCCGTTCAACGCGGCTTGCATGGCTTTTTCTGTAATCGCCGGGCCAGCCGCCATCGCCTCCAGACAACCGGTATTACCGCAGCGGCAGATTGGTCCGTTTTTATCCACACAAATATGTCCAATATCACCAGCGCAACCCGTGCTGCCGCGGTGGATTTTTCCATTGGAAACGATGCCGGCCCCAATACCGGTGCCGATTTTTACAAAGATAAAATGATCCACATTGATTCCATCACCGGCGCGTTGCTCCCCCAGCGCCATGATGTTGACATCGTTGTCTACGACCACAAAAGCGTTTGGAAAAGATTCCTTCACAAATCCCCGTATCGAGAAATTTTCCCAATCCGGCATCAAAGGTGGCGCAACCAGCACCCCGCGCGCAAAATCAACCGGGCCGGGTACGCCAATACCAATGCCCAAAATCTGATCAGCCCGGCAACCCTGCAACTCTATCAGGTGAAAGATGATCTCGACACAGCGCCGCAAAAAGGGTTCCGGGCGTTGGCGTACATCGGCTGCTTCGCTATAACGTTGTAAAATACTTCCTGAAATATCCGCCAGCGCAACATCCACACTGGTTGCACCGATATCCACCCCCACTACAAAACCAAGGTTGCGGTTAATACAAAGCAGGCGGGGTTTTCTTCCACCCTGGGAAATACCCTCGCCTGCTTCCATAAGGAAACCCTTTTCCACCAGATCGCGAATATCATGAGCCGTCTTCGCTTTGGACCAGCCGGTCATTCGGGTAATATCCGTACTGGTAATACAGCCCTGCCTGCGCAATGCACGGATAATTTCCGCTTCTGCGCTGTTCAACAAAATCGGGGCTTTGATTCGTGAGCGAAGGGTATTGTTCATGAATTGGGGTAGAGCGAAGATCGAAAATCAACGCTGATACAGGGACGTTTTTATCGCGAGAATCTGCGATAAAAACAACTTGCCCTTATTATTACAAAATCCTTTCGTAAATTCAATAGACGGTTTCGTATATTTTATTAAGAACTTCGTTTATTTGATAGACAAAGTTCTTACTCTCGAATGA
>NZ_JBRCOK010000003.1:0-32222 GCF_053501535.1 Bellilinea sp.
GGAAAAGGCTGGCGCAGAAAAGGCGGATGTGCTGGCAGCCTGTACAACTGAGGACGAGGTCAATCTGGCAATCTGTTTCATGGCGCGCAGCCGCTACAAAGTACCCCGCACCATTGCACGCATCAATAACCCACGTAATGCGTGGCTGTTTGACCACAAGTTTCATGTAGATGTGGCGGTCAATCAAGCTGAAATTATGGCGTCCATCATCGAAGAAGAGATGTCGCTGGGCGACATGATGACTCTGATCAAGTTACGGCGGGGAAATTACTCCCTTGTAGAGGAAAAAGTCCCTGCTGATGCACCGGCGTTGGGGATTGCAATTAAGGACCTCAATTTACCCGAACACTGCGTTATTGCTGCCATCATCCGTCATGGCGAGGTAATTGTGCCGCGCGGCATCACCACTTTTGAACCGGGTGACGAGGTTCTGGCTGTGGCAGATCCGGTAGGTGCCCGGCAGCTGGCCAAAATGCTTTCGCCGAACAAGGCTGGGAATGGCCGGACTGGGAATGGGGTTTGACCGCTGCTCAAGCATAGAGTATAATTTGCTTCTACATTCTGCTATCACCTGTGCACTGCGGAAATCGCCAAGCATATCGAAATCAGTTTGGCAATTTGCGCAGGACACAGTGGCTAAAACCAATGATGAAAGGAAAATGATATGCCCAAACGGACATACCAACCCAAAATTCGCCGCCGTGTTCGCGTGCATGGCTTCCGTGCGCGGATGGCAACCGCTGATGGACGGCAGGTGTTGAAACGCCGCCGCCTGCGCGGCCGCTACCGCCTGACGGTGACTGCCAACAGCCATGTCAAAAAGGTACGCTGGTAGTCTGTGTTTTCTCTGCAGGTGATGCCCTCTGGGCGCAGCCTGCCGTTCATTGATTTTCAATGGACGGGTTCATGGGTGAAGCGCAAATTCAGGTTAAGACGGACGAGCGATTTCAAGCGGGTGCGACAAACCGGCAGGGTATTCACGCACCCGTTCCTTGTGTTAACCGTCTTGCCCAATGAAAACAGCGGTATCCGAATTGGCATTACCGCCAGCAAGGCAGTGGGCAGCGCTGTGCAGCGCAACCGCGCAAAGCGGCGTTTGCGCGCAGTGGCAGATTCCATGCTTTCCAAATTGCCCGCCGGATGGGACATGGTGTTGATTGCCCGCAAACCCGTACTGACCGCCGATTTTGTGGAATTAAGGGAAGCGGTGATTGGGCTGATGGAACGGGCCGGTTTGCTACCGGAAAGTAGAAAAGAATTCGATGATCGAACATGATTATTCTCACGAACCCCGCTTACGGGATTTGCCGTTCAATTTCAAAACGGCCCCCCGCTGGGTATTGCTGGGTTTGATCCGCCTGTATCAGAAATTCGTTTCTCCCGCTTTGCCGGCCAATACTTGCCGTTTTTACCCAACCTGTTCGCACTATGGTTATCAAGCCATTTACAAACACGGTGCGATTAAGGGTTTGTTTATGGCAGTTTGGCGGGTGCTCCGCTGCAATCCTTTTAACCCCGGCGGATATGATCCTGTCCCGTAAAGTCTACCTGAGCAAATGGATACTTACACGAAAAGATCTATGAAAAATTCGAAAATCCTGTTGATTGCGTTGTTTCTTTTGGGGGGTGTGTTGTTAGCATCCTGTGGTGCGCCCCTTTCCGGGTCGAGCTGGCCGGGGGTGAGCTCGAACGGTGATACGGTGTATGTTGCCTATATGCAGCACGTTTACGCGGTTCGTGCTGCGGATGGCAGTATGATCTGGCGTTTTCCAGAAAAAGCCGGAAGACAAATGTTTTTTGCTGCGCCGGTCCTCGCCGATGACCAGCTGCTTGTTGGTGATTACGAGAATGTTTTACACAGCCTGGATCCCAACACGGGTGTGGAGAAGTGGCTCTTTGCGCAGGCTCAGGCCGATTGGATTGCCAGTCCGCTGGTGGTGGGAGATGTAATCCTTGCTCCCAATGCCGACCATTTTTTATATGCCCTTTCTAAAAATGGCTCACTGTTATGGAAATTTGAAACCGGACGGGCATTATGGGCGCAGCCGGTCAGTGATGGGGAAACCGTTTATCAGGCATCCATGGATCACAAGGTGTACGCAATCAACATTCGGGATGGTCAGAAGCTCTGGTCGGTGGACGTGGGGGGTGCGGTAATTTATTCCCCAGCCCTGGATGCAGAAGAAGGTACCCTTTATCTTACCACGCTGGCGCGCAATTTGATGGCGATCAACACGCGGGATGGTTCGATCCGCTGGCAGCGAAAATTTGAAGGCGGGATGTGGACTCAGCCAGCCTTAAAAGATGGTCGGCTTTTTTTGGGAGATTTACAGGGAATGGTATATGCCATTTCTGCCGCAGATGGAACGGAAGTCTGGTCGCAAAAAGTAGATCAGCCGGTGACCGGTAAGGCAGCCGTTCTGGATAGTCGGGTGGTGTTTCCAACCGAAGATGGAAGTCTGATTGCCATGTCGCTGGAGGGAGAACGATTGTGGAGCCGAACATTTGAAGGCAAATTGTATACTGGACCGGTAGTTATCGGTGACCGTCTGGCAGTCGGTATAGCCGGCGGAAAAGAATTTTTGAAAATGGTCTCGCTGGATGGGCAAGACCTCTGGACGTTTGTTCCACCAAAATAAGTGAGGTAAAAGACATGTGGGACGCTTTGATTATCACGCCGTTTATCAATACCCTGCTGTTCATCTACAATATTGTAGGACAGAACTTTGGGATTGCGATCATCCTGTTCACGCTGCTGATTCGGGTAATCACCCATCCCTTGATGGTTCGTCAAATCAAGGGAGCGCAGGCGATGCAGGAACTTCAAAAAAATGAGAAGTGGCTCAAGATTCAGGAGAAGTACAAAGGTGATCGCGAAAAACTGGCGCAGGAACAAATGGCGCTTTACAAAGAACTGGGCATCAATCCGTTTGCTTCCTGTCTGCCGACCCTGATCCAGCTGCCGATTATTTTCGGTTTGTATCAGGCGATTATTTCTGCTCTGGCCAGCACTCCACTGGATTTGCTCCGCTTAATTCGTCATATCTATCCCGGACTGTTGCAAGTTGAATCGCTGATCCCGCTGAATTCACGCTTCCTGTGGATGGATTTGGGTCAACCAGAGCGGCTATTCATTCCAGGTTTGAGTTTTGGCATCCCGGTGCTGGTCGTTGTGGTTGTGATCACGACCTATGTCCAGGGAAAGTTGATTGCCACTCCTTCAGCCAACCCTAAAGATCAAACGGCCGCGATGTCGAATATGATGAATTTGTACATGCCGGTTTTCATGGGCTATCTGGCCTATACGCTGGCCTCTGGTTTGGCGTTGTATTTCGTCGCCTCGAATCTGATTGGTATCCTCCAGTATGCGATGTTGGGCAAGGTCAATTGGGGAAATGTGTTCCCATTTTTGAACAAGCAGCCAGCCGCGGCGGGAAGCGGCGGGAAAAAATCCTATTCCAAATAAGGCATCATTCTCCCTGTTGTATTGGAAAAGGGAAGATTTGAGGAATCTATGAATCACGAGAAAACCACCCTTGAAATCATTGCTCCAACTGTGGAAGAAGCGGTTGCCAAAGGATTGACTCAACTGGGTTTACGGGAAGAAGAGGTTGAAGTAGAAGTGCTGGACGCCGGCAGCCGTGGATTTCTCGGTTTAGGCAGCCGGCAGGCGCGTGTTCGATTGTGGATCAGAGAAAAAGAGGGAATTCAAAATTCCACCACCCTTGAAAATGAGCAAAAGCGAGCTCTGCAAATCGAAAAAAAGCGAACCTCATCTTCGGCTACACCTCAATCAACTCCTATGGAGGCAGATTCGCAAGAAAAGTTTATTTTGCAGACTGCCGAACAAATTACGGGAGAGCTGCTGCAAAAAATGCACCTCAAAGCCCGCCTGAGAGCTACCATGCTCCCTCCGGAGGATGAGAACGATCAGCCGACCGTGATGGTTGAGGTGCAGGGTGAAGATTTAAGTATTCTAATTGGCCGCCGTTCGGAAACATTGAATGCCTTGCAGTATATCACCAGTCTGATCTTAAGTAAGGAGGTCGGCAAGTGGGTGCCGTTGATCATTGATGTTCAGGGTTACCGTGCGCGCCGTGAACGTCAGTTGAAAGTGTTGGCGCGCCGGAGTGCCGAACAGGTTGTGCACACTGGCAGGAAAATTACACTGGAACCCATGCCAGCTAACGAACGGCGTGTGATTCACCTTGAGTTGCGCGATCACCCGGACGTAACCACAGAAAGCGTTGGCGAGGAACCTAACCGTAAAGTCACGATCTTTCTCAAAAAGCATCATTCTTGAAATCTCGGTAAAAACAGGACTTTTCAATCAGAATATTGAAAAGCCTGTTTTCTTTATGGAGATATCGTGACGATCTGGCAGTTCCTCATCTCCACACATGCAGATGGTTTGCTGGGTTACCTGGTTGTTATTTTAACAATTTCAGTATTTAATCTGTTTTGGTTTCGCAAAATAGAGCATTACCCTCCCGCAAGAACAAAGCCGGCGGTATCGGTACTTATTCCGGCGCGCAACGAGGAAGCGAACATTGCTGCCTGCCTTGAAACGGTGTTGGAGCAGGATTATCCCATATTGGAGATATTGGTGCTGGATGACCAGTCCACCGACCGCACTGCAGAGATAGTGCGCCAGTACTGTCAACAGGATAGCCGTCTGGCTTTAATTGAGGGAAAACCACTGCCTGCCGGATGGTTGGGAAAACACTGGGCCTGTCAACAACTCGCTGAGCAGAGCAGAGGTGAATTGCTCCTTTTTTTAGATGCGGATACCCGCCTTCACCCCCATGCCTTAAGATATGCGGTTAATGCGCTATTGCAGGAAGCGGTTAATTTATTGAGCGTTGTGCCCAAAGAGATTGTCAAGAGCTGGGGGGAGCGGCTGATTCAACCGTTTTTTCTTTGGGCTGTTTATACGGTTTTGCCGTTAGGTATTGCCAACAAGGTTCAATTGGAGTGGCTGACCTTCACGATTGGTCAGTTTATGCTGTTTGACCGCCGCGCTTATTTTGCCATTGGCGGCCATGCAGCCGTTCGCAATGACGCAGTGGATGACCTGGCGCTGGGTCGCAGAACCGTTCAGCACGGTTTTCGCTGGTGGCTGGCTGATGGGACTTCGCAGGTAGAATGTCGGATGTATCATTCGTTGAAGCAGGTGATCGAAGGCTTTAGTAAAAATTATTTTGCTGCATTTCGGTATAATCTGGTTTCGTACGGCTTTGTTTTCACATGGTTGACGTTGGTGTATTGGGAACCGCTGATTGTACTTCTTTTGAATGGAGCGGGCGTTGGGGTTGATTATTTCCCCACCCAAAAAGCCTTGCTGGCTGTGGGGCTTTCGTTGTTGATTTGGATTCTGGTGTATGCCCGCTTAAAATTCCCGGTTTTTCTGGCTGTTTTTTATCCCTTTACCATTCTTTCTAATTCCCTGATTGCAGTGCGGTCATTTTACCTGACCTTGAAGGGTACTTCCACCTGGAAAGACCGCCGCATGGAAAGACCAAAAATCCGCTTTTTCTGACGGAGGAGATCTTATGAAAGCCGTGGACATTATCATCAAAAAACGTGACCGGAAAGTGTTGAGCCGGGAGGAAATCGAGTTTTTTGTGCAAGGGTTTACCCGCGGAGAAATTCCGGATTATCAGGTGGCAGCCTGGGCAATGGCGGTCATGTTGAATGGAATGACGGAACAGGAGACCACTGATTTGACTCTGGCAATGGCCTATTCCGGGGAGGTGCTGGACTTGTCGGAGGTTGTACCCATAGCGGTGGACAAGCACTCGACCGGAGGGGTGGGGGATAAAACCACCCTGGTGGTCGAACCGCTGGTGGCAGCGTGCGGTTTGCCGGTTGGCAAAATGTCCGGGCGCGGACTGGGCTTCAGCGGCGGCACGCTGGACAAGATTGAGTCGATTCGCGGCTTCCGTACCGATTTGAGCAAAGAGGAGTTTATCCATCATTTGCGAACCTACGGGCTGGTGCTGACCGGTCAAACCGGAGATTTGGCTCCAGCGGATGGTAAATTGTATGCTTTGCGGGATGTAACCGGTACTGTCCCATCGATTCCCTTAATTGCATCCTCAATCATGAGTAAAAAAATTGCCGGGGGAGCACAGGCCATTGTGCTTGACGTAAAGGTGGGGGTAGGTGCGTTTATGGAAACGCTGGAAGATGCTCGTCAGCTGGCAGAGTTAATGGTAGCGATTGCCCGTCTTTCAGGCCGTAAGGCGGTGGCGGTCTTGTCGGATATGAATCAACCGCTGGGATACGCGGTGGGCAATGCGCTGGAATTGCGTGAAGCGATAGATACCCTGCATGGCAATGGCCCGGAAGATTTCTACGAACACTGCATGGAAATTGCCAGCCACATGCTGGTGATTGGCGGAAAGGCTCAAGATTTACGCGAAGGGCGTGACCTTGCAGAAGAGGCTTTGCGTGAAGGACGGGCATGGCAGAAATTCCGGACTCTCGTTCAGGCTCAGGGCGGGGATGTCAGTATGGTGGATCATCCGGAGAAGCTGCCAGTCGCTCCTTTTATCGAGGAGGTGTATGCCGGTCAGGAAGGGTACCTGTCTGCAATCAATGCGCGTGAAGTGGGGGAGACCTCGGTAGATTTAGGGGCCGGCAGGGCCAAGAAAGGCGACCCAATTGATCATGCTGTTGGACTTGTTGTTTATCATAAAGTCGGAGACTTTGTCCACAAAGGGGATCTGTTGTTTACCATCCATGCCAGTGACCGCTCAAAACTGATGCAGGCTAAAGAGCGGTTACTGGCAGCGCTCAGTTGGAGTATTGCTCCTGTTCAGCCGCTTCCATTATTTTATGGCGTGATTCAGTAAGTCATTTTGCCTGTCCTGCAATGAAGCTAAACCGATTTGAGGCGATTTTTACCGTTATCGTCATTGCCGTTCATCTGCTGGTTATCCTGGCACCGATGAACAACCTGCTGGATAGGTGGTTTACTACCGATGATGCTTTTTATTACTTTCAGGTAGCGCGCAATATCAGCGAGGGACGGGGCTCCAGTCTGGATGGTTTCAATCTCTCGAATGGTTATCATCCCTTGTGGATGGGGGTTTTAATTCCCTTTTTTGCGCTGGCACGCTTTGACCTGTTTGTGCCTTTGCGGCTGGTGGTTTTCCTGTCGGTATTGATTTCGCTGGCAACCGGAATTTTGCTGTATCGCTTTCTTTCTCGTTCTGTAAATCCGAGCCTTGCGAAGCTGGCTGCGGTTTTCTGGGTGCTTTTTCCTCCCATCCACCGTTCGGTAACTCAACTGGGGATGGAATCAGCGCTTAATGCTTTGTGCGTGATTGTCCTCATTCACCAAACCAGCCTGCTGCTGGAAAAGCCCATTTCCGACGAAAAGTGGCGTGACCGCTTTATTTTGGGGGTAATGGCTTGCTTTGCCTTGTTTGCGCGGCTGGATAATGTGTTTTTGATTTTGACAATTGGCTTAGTTCTTGTGTTTCGCTCCCAGAGAAAATTCATTTTTTGGCTCGCCTATTTACTTGTTGGGTTGATTTCTATTTACCTTGCATTTTTCACCCGGATCGGGTTCCCCCGCTTTTTGACGGACTTTCAATCCACACTCTATGCTATGGTTGGGATTGGCGTGCCAATTAAGCTCCTCTTTGCTTTTGCGGGAGGGATGTTTATTCCTGTGTGGAATGGAATTCGCAAGGAATTGATTCGGGTGGTTATGGTCAGTTTCACTTCTACCGGATTGATCGGAGTGATTTTGTTGATATTGAATGCCGTAGAGGTGGTTGGAAGCTACCCTCGCCTGGTTGTTTTGCTGGATGTCTTCTTCAGTGTTTTATTATTCTTACCCGTCCGTTGGTTAGCGGTTCGACTGGTGGAAAAGGATAAGGGCGATGAAACCTCACCTTTGCGTGAATTTTCTCGAAATTTTTGTGATTGGTTCAGGCGTGGAGCCGGCTATGCTCTGCCCGTTGTGATTTTGCTGATTTTTTACCTGCTGCTTAACCTGTACTGGTTTGGCACTCCCACACCGGTCAGTGGTCAAATCAAACACTGGTGGGGCACGATTCCCGATGTGGTATATGGAAAACCGGTAAATTCCATGCCTGCCTTATTTGGATTTTTTGAAAATAGTGGTCAAAGTCCTTGGTGGTTGCTCTTCCTGCCGGTGTCCGTTATTTTGGATACATTATTGGGCGGACTGGAAGGACAAACCACGAGCGTGTGGTTGAAAAACGGTTTAATGCTCGGCTGGTTGGCCTTGCTGCTGGCGGGTCTGTGGCTAAGGATAAAGAAGCGTGGTATCGATGCGCAGACTTTAATGATTTTTCCATTGTTGACTGCTTGTCTGCTTCAAATCTTATATTACACCGGTAGTTATTACGTTAATCATCGCCCATGGTATTGGGTCAATCATTTAATTCTCGGTGTACTTTTGTATTCCTTTTCACTGGATGGTTGGAATTCATTGGTTTCTGCGACGGAAAACAAATCAGTCCGTTTGCCTGCTTTCAGCACTGTAGTGATGGTGGCTGTGGGGCTTTGGGGGAGTACCTATCTCTTGAGTTCCTTTGCTTTACAAAAAGATGATAAAACAGCTTATTACCTTGAAGAAGTGGAACGGTTGCAACAACATACCCCTGCAGGGGTCAGAATTGGAATGCCGGGTGGCGGTACAACGGCTTATTTTATTCGCGGGCGCACCATTGTCAATCTGGATGGTTTGATCAACAGTTTTGATTATTTTCAGCACCTCAAGAGTGGGCGAGGTCGGGATTATCTGGATCAAATGGGCTTAGATTATGTATTTGGTAACCCGGGTATGATCGAGGATTCTGCCCCGTATTACCAGCTGCTGGAGGGGCGGCTCGAACCTGAGGCGGATATTCTGGATTTCAGACTGTACCGCTACCGCTTACCCTAAAATTGTGGGCTGAAGAGCACTTGCCATTCGTTCAATTTCATGGCATAATTTTGCCAACTTGTAAAAGCGATGATGGAAACGAGTAAGTTTGTGCGCAGCCACAGCGAACCCGGGCGGGTGTGAGCCGGGTGCACAGCGACAGACTGAAAATCCTTCCGGAGCTGCAAACTGAACACAGGTTCGCCTGTCAGTAGGGGCGCCGGCTTCGCCAGCCGTTAGCATGGGCGCGAATATATCCTGAAAAAGGCGTATTCGGCAGAGAGCCTGCTTTTTAGGCAGGAAACAGGGTGGTACCGCGAGAAAACCCCTCTCGTCCCTGTGTGGACAGAGGGTTTATGTCTTAAATTCAAGTATTTGAGGAGTGAGCATGTTTCGACCGGTTTCTCCAAAACTCAATATCGTGCTGATGGAAGAGGGTGTGCTACGATTCTGGAAAAAGAATCAGATTTTCCGTAAATCACTGGAACAGCGGGAAGGCTGCCCGGAATACGTGTTTTATGAAGGCCCACCAACGGCGAATGGTAAACCGGGCGTTCATCATGTGCTTGCGCGTGCCTTTAAGGATGTCTTTCCCCGCTATAAAACGATGCAGGGCTTTCATGTCAACCGACGCGGCGGTTGGGATACCCACGGCCTGCCGGTGGAAATTGAAGTAGAGAAGAAACTCGGTTTTACCAATAAACAGCAAATTGAAGATTTCGGGATTGCCCGTTTCAATGAACTTTGTCGGGAATCGGCTTTCTCCTATATTCAGGAATGGGAGAAACTGACCGACAGGATTGCCTTTTGGGTAGATTTGGAAACGGCTTACATCACCTATACCAATGATTATATTGAGTCGGTGTGGTGGATCTTGAAGAACTTTTGGGAAAAGGGATTGCTGTATCAGGGGTTCAAGGTCGTACCCTATTGCCCGCGCTGCGGTACACCCCTTTCCGATCACGAAGTTGCTCAGGGGTATGATGAAGCAACGGATCCATCGGTATTTATACGGCTGCCACTGGTTGATGAGCCTGATACATCGCTGCTGGTATGGACGACAACACCATGGACATTACCTGCGAACGTGGCGGTAGCCGCACATCCAGAGGAAACCTATGTAGTGATCGAAAGAGATTTGGAAGAAGGTGGAAGTGAGAAATTAATCCTGGCCGAAGCCTTGCTGGAAAAAGTTTTTGATGGTCAACCATATCGTCTTGTAAAGAAGATGAAGGGTAAAAGCTTAAGAGGCAAGCGTTATCAACCCTTGTTTACTTTTGTGCCGCCGGATAAACCGGCTCATTATGTGGTGCTGGGTGACTTCGTGACGACTGAGGATGGAACGGGTCTGGTTCACATGGCACCGGCGTTCGGCGCCGAAGATATGAGCGCGGCGCTGGAATTTGACCTGCCGATCCTGATGACGGTTGCTCCGGATGGTACTTTTATCTCAGATGTGCGCCCATGGGCGGGCGTATTCGTCAAGGATGCGGATCCTCTGATCACCGAAGACCTGCGGCAGCGTGGGCTCCTCTTCCGTTCGGGTACGTATACCCACACTTACCCCTTCTGCTGGCGCTGTGATACGCCGTTGCTGTACTATGCCCGGCCTACGTGGTACATTCGCACCAGCCAGTTCAAGGAACGAATGGTTGAATTGAATGAACAGATTAACTGGTATCCGGGGCACATAAAAAGCGGCCGGTTTGGCAACTGGCTGGCAAATAACATTGATTGGGCGCTGGGACGTGAGCGGTACTGGGGCACTCCCTTGCCAGTCTGGGAATGTGAGCAGTGCAAGCATCAGGAGTGCATCGGATCGGTGTCTGAGTTGAGTCAAAAAACGGGGCGCGACCTCTCCGGATTGGATTTGCACCGCCCTCATGTGGATGAAGTTTTCTACTCATGTCCGCAGTGTGGTGGTAAAATGCGGCGCGTTCCGGAGTTGATTGACGTGTGGTTTGACTCGGGTTCAATGCCTTATGCTCAATGGCATTACCCCTTTGAGAATCAGGAGATTTTTGCCCGACAATACCCGGCTGATTACATTTGTGAGGCGGTGGATCAAACCCGTGGATGGTTTTACTCATTGCACGCTATCAGCACACTGCTCAACGATCAGGTTAGTTTCAAAAATGTGATCTGCCTTGGTTTGATTCTGGACGGCAAGGGCGAGAAGATGTCCAAATCGCGCGGCAACGTGGCTGACCCGTGGGATGTATTGAACAAACATGGTGCCGATGCCATGCGCTGGTATCTCTACACGGCCAGCCCGCCCGGGCAAGAGCGGCGATATTCTTCTGAGCTGGTTTCGGAAGTGGTACGCAACTTTACGTTGACGCTTTGGAATACCTACTCTTTCTTTGTGACTTACGCCAATCTGGATGGCTGGAAACCGGATGCTTCGGTTGTGCCGCAGTACAGTGATTTGGACCGCTGGCTGCGCTCCAGCCTGCATACGCTGGTACGGGATGTGACCGCGGCAATGGAAAATTACGATGTTTTGGGGGCTACCCGTCCCATTGAAACCTTTGTGGATCAATTATCCAACTGGTATTTGCGGCGTTCGCGGCGGCGGTTTTGGAAGAGTGAATCGGATGAGGATAAACGGGCAGCCTATGCCACGTTATACGAAGCGCTGGTGACCATTTCTAAGCTGCTTGCCCCTACCATGCCCTTCATGGCAGAAGAGTTGTATCAAAATCTGGTGCGGAGCGTGGACGAAACAACGCCGGAATCGGTGCATCTGGCACGCTGGCCGGAGTATGACCCGCTTGTGATTGATGAACGGTTAAACCGCGAAATGGCATTGGTGATGAAACTGGCATCGGTGGGCCATGCAGCACGCAACAAGGCTAATCGTAAGGTGCGCCAGCCTTTGGCGGAAGCAGCTTTTTCGGTTGGAACGGCTGAAGAAATGCGAGTAGTTGAAACGTACGCTGATTTGCTGGAAGATGAATTGAATGTCAAAAAAGTGCGCGTGTTGGATACCACTGCTGAGGCGGTAGCCTACTCACTCAACCCGCTGCCAAAGCAATTAGGGCAAAAGTACGGTAGTAAATTCCCGGCAATCCGCAAGGCATTACTGGAAATGGATGCCGAATCTGCTGCTAAAAAATTGCTTACCGGCCAGTCGCTTGATGTAGAGGTTGATGGAGAAACTTTCACCATTTTACCGGAAGAGGTGGAAGTTCGGGCAACGGCACGCGAGGGCTTTGCAGTTGCCAGCGAGGGGGCTTATCTGGCCGCATTGGTTACAGACTTAACGCCGGAATTGGTCAAGGAAGGCCTGGCAAGGGAGTTTGTGCGCCGGGTTCAAGATTTACGTAAACAGGCTGATCTGGATATTTCAGACCGCATCCGCTTGTATTACACTGCCACACCCTTGCTGACCGAGGCTGTGGAGGAATTTTCCAATTACATTCAAGCCGAAACTTTGTGTGTTGAGATGGTCAATTCACAGCCAAACGAAAATCTGCCCACTACACAGGATAACTTTGATGGACAGGAAGTTCGCATTTCCTTGAAAAGGGTTGAATAGGAAAGTAGAAGCGTTGCAAAGGGGCTGTCCAAAAAGTAAGGGGACAGCCTCTTTTTTTGCTGGTCAAAACGGGTCTATTTGACCTCTTTTTCCATACCCATCGGGCTACCTGATCGTTCTTTCCAGACAGCCCCTTTTAAATAAACCGTACAAAAACTTTACAAACCCGGTCGAGTTGGTACAATAGAGTTGATGAAATCGAAACGTTTCAGTTTTAAGTGGATCTGGTTGCTGTGGCTGGCAGCGATTCCATTATTCGTGTGGTCGCTCAAAACAACCCCTTTAAAAGAAATTTACCGCCTGCTTGGCAACCTTCACCTCGCCCAAATTCTGGTTTTGGCGGGCGTCAATCTCTTGATTTTGCTGGTGATTTCATTCCGTTGGCAAATCATTTTGCACGCTATGGGAGAAAAAATCCCTTTGAACAGGGTCTTGAGTTATCGGCTGACCAGTTTCGGGGTCAGTTATTTTACACCCGGACCGCAATTCGGTGGCGAGCCGGCACAGGTGGCTCTCTTGACCCGCAATCATGCTGTACAAACGGTCAGCGCGGTTTCGAGTGTCTATCTGGATAAATTATTGGAATTGCTGGTTAATTTGCTGGTAATTGTGGGGGGAATGTTCTTTGCTTTGAGTACAGATTTTGGGCATGCTGTCCTCAATCGCAATGACTGGATACCCGTTCTTGGGCTTGGGTTGATTCCTGCGGCTCATCTGGTTGCGTTGAGAACAAAACATTACCCTCTTCAATGGCTGGCAGAAAAGAGTGGGTCGCTCCAGTCAATGCGCACATGGATTAGAAAGCTGGGCAATCTGGCGGCTGAGGCTGAATACCAAATTGCGGCTTTGCTGGAAAGAAATCCAAAGAGCTTGCTGCTGGCAATTTTGGTTTCTTTTCTCTCGTGGGCGGGGATGATTTTTGAGTATTTTATCGCTGTTCGGTTTCTGGGAATGCAAATCAGCGATGCGCAAATCATCTTTGCGTTTGTGCTTTCGCGGCTCGCCTTCCTGGCGCCAATGCCGGGCGGCTTAGGGGTTTTGGAAGCCAGTCAGGTCTTTGCCATGCAGGCAATGGGGCTGCCCGCAGCGTCGGGATTGGCATTGAGTTTGTGGATGCGCGCGCGGGATGTGCTGATTGGTTTAGCGGGTTTGGGGCTGGGCGGCTGGACTCTGGCTCGCCCGCTTGGCTCGCTTCAAAAGGAAGTCTGACTTCGGGAAATGGAGTAGCTGCTATGAAAAAACGTGCTGGAATTGACTGGCTTGGAGGTTTAATTATTTTATTGACGGCTGCAACCGCGGGAATTCACATTTCCTTGCTGTTTCCAGATGTGGTCTTTATCCTGAATGGTCTGGGTTTCCTTTCTCTGGCAGCTGCTTACTTTTTGCCAATTCCGTTATTCGTGCAGCGGAGAAAATGGGTTGCCTGGGCGTATGTGGGCTATACCCTCGTAACCATTCTTTTATGGGTTGCCATTGGTGAGCGATCTACGCTTGGGTATTTGACCAAAGCCATTGAGATAGCCCTTTTGATCAGCGTGTGGTTGGATTATCGCCGCAGGTGAAGCGGTAGCCGTCAATCACTTTACTTGCCGAGGTGTTGTCATGGAAGAACCCTTAATCTTAAATCAAATTGTGTGCGCTCGAGTACCTACCGCAGTCGGAGAATTCCAGCTGTGCCTTTACACCAATAACCGGGACGATAAGGAACATCTGGCACTGATTCGCGGGGATGTGTTCGGACGCGAAAATGTGCCCGTTCGCATTCATTCAGAATGTTTTACGGGGGATGTGTTGGGATCGCGACGCTGTGACTGCGGTGAGCAGCTCCATCATGCCATGGAGTATATCGCATTGGAAGATTGCGGCGTGATCGTTTATTTGCGGCAGGAAGGGCGCGGAATTGGTTTGATGGAAAAGCTGCGCGCTTACAACCTGCAAGATCAGGGGTTGGATACGGTGGATGCCAATCTAGCACTGGGGCATCCGGAAGATCAACGCGAATACAGTATGGCAGCGGCTATTTTGAAGGATTTGGGTGTGCGTTCGGTGCGGCTTTTGACCAATAATCCGGACAAAATTGCCAATCTGGAGAGCCACGGCATTCATGTGGTTGAGCGAATCCCGCTTATCCCCACCATATATCCGGACAATGCAGCTTACTTGATGACCAAAATCAAACGCATGAATCACCTGCTGGATGTTGAAGTCCTCCAGTTCGTCCATTCTGAATCGAACCGTAATGGAAAACATTGAGGAGAATGAACTTCAAATTATTGATTGGCTGAACCAGCATAAAACCAATGTCGTAAGCAAAGGGAAACCGCTGGTTACGCTGAGTTATGCGCAGTCACTGGATGGAAGTTTGACTGTCCGACGCGGTATGCCGGTAGGTTTAAGCGGGCCGCAATCCCAGCGTCTCACCCATTGTTTGCGCGCCAATCATGATGGCATCCTGATAGGAATTGGTACCGTACTTTCAGATGACCCACAATTGACCGTGCGTCTGGTAAGCGGCAGGAACCCGCAACCGATTGTGCTGGATTCGCGTTTGCGCATCCCACTGGAATGTCAATTGCTGCGCCGCCAGCAAAACAAAGCCTGGGTAGCCTGTGCAAAGACAGCCGAAGAAAACCGCCAGAGCTCCTTGTTGAAACAGGGCGTCGAGTTGATTCGATTACCGCGGCGCGGAGACCGCGGATTGGACTTACCAGCCTTGCTTGAAGAATTATGGCGACGTGGAATTGAATCGGTCATGGTGGAAGGTGGAGCAAAGGTTTTGACCTCTTTCCTCACTGAAAGGCTGGCGGATGTGGCTGTCATCACCATTGTTCCGCGCTGGCTGGGGGGGGTGAATGTCATCAGCCGTCAGCGAGCAATGGATCATTTACCTTCACTTTCCAATGCCCGTTACACTGTATTTGGCAGGGATGTGGTTGTTTTCGGCGTTTTGGAATGGATGGAGCGCTAAATGAAGCGGCAGGTACTGGTTCATCGGGGTGTTCGTAAAATCGAGATTATTGAGGAAGAGTGTCCTCCACCTGCGGAGGATGAGGTGCTGATTCAAACACGCTTTAGCGGCATCAGCGCGGGTACCGAGGCTATGATCTATCAGGGTTTATTTCCCGATCAACTTGCTTTGGATGAGAATTTGCCCGCCCTGGCTGGAGAATTCAAGTACCCTTTTCGTTATGGATATTGCTGTATCGGTCAGATTGTGGATATTGGGAAGAACATTCAGCCCACGTGGAGGGGGAAACGGGTGTTTGCGTTTTATCCCCATGCCAGTCATTTCACTGTCCCGTTGAGTTCCTTAATTCCCTTACCGGACACATTGCGTGATGAAGATGCGGTTTTCCTGCCCAATATGGAAACAGCGGTCAATTTTTTGCAAGATGGCAGACCGATTTTGGGTGAGGCTGTGATTGTATTTGGGCTGGGCATGGTTGGACTGCTGACCTGCGCCTTGTTAGGGCAGTTTCCTCTCGGTTTTTTGGGGGGAGCAGACCTTTTTCCCCAGCGCCGTCAGATTGCCCTCAGCCTTGGCGCTGACATTGCGCTCAACCCGGCTGAATTTTCACAGCCTGGGTCACTTCGCCGGGCTTTCATTTCGGCTGGCTTGCCACACGGCGGTGCGGATTTGGTTTATGAACTCAGCGGCGTGCCTGATGCGATCAACCAGGCGATTGAAGTGTGTGGTTTCTACAGCCGTATACTGATTGGTTCCTGGTATGGTAAGAAGATTGCCGCCGTGGACTTTGGCGGTCATTTTCACCGCAACCGTATCGGTATTTTTTCCAGTCAGGTCAGCAGGATAGATCCCTCTTTGAGTGGGCGTTGGGATAAACAGCGCCGCTTCGAGGTGGTTTTTGAACAACTGGAAAGAATCAAACCGGGCAATTGGATCAGCCACCTTTTTCCACTTTCCGAGGCTAATCAGGTATTTGATCTTCTGGTGGATTCTCCGCATGAAGTGCTGCAGGCTGTATTCAGTTATCTTTGAATTTGTCCTGTTGCCGTAAGGGTGGGGTATGAGGCTGAAGAATCTCGTTGTTGAATCTTGCGAATCGTCTGTTCGTAAAGCGGGCGGATTTGTTCAATTAATTGACGGGTGATGTCTTCCGGGCGGCGATAGTCAGCCAGCGGACGGGTATCCATCAACGGTAAGATATCCACGCGCACATCCACAGGCCATTGGGTGGGGAAGAACTCCCGCATGAGAATTTGCAGTGTGGCAGCCAGCCGGCGTTGATCTTCAACCCTGCGGCGCAGCAAGGTGAGCGGATGGCGCACGGAAGGAGCCGCGATAACCCCGCTGACCAGCACGGGCAGTACCGGCAAGCCGGGAATTAGACGAACAAATAAACCGGTGCTGATGGACCATTCGTTCAGTGATTCCAACGCACCCGGCAGGATTTTGGGGTCAGGCTCAATTTTGCCTGCTGGAAAGGTCAGTACTGCCCCGCCGGCACGCAAATGAGCAGCGGTTTGGCGGATGACTTCGCCGCGGTGTTGCTCGGCCTCGGGGACAAAGAACAAATAACCAGCCGTAGCCGGCAAAGCCCTCAGGAAAGGACGCTCTGCTGCCAGTATACGCAAATCCGGACGGCGCAAGGCAGCAAACAGGGCAAGGGTATCTGCCATGCCGGGGTGGTTGGAAAGGATCAACACCGCTCCATTCTGAGGCAGGTTTTCCTGCCCGCTTATGGTCAGTGATCGGACGTATTCGGGCAGTATGCGCTGCGAGCCGCCGGTCAAGCCGCTTTCGGCAACGCCTCTGTCGAAATCCAGAACATGCCGCGCAAATTTACGCGCAGGGTAGTCAAACAAGCGCTTTGCCAGCCAGCGCCCGAACCGCCATTTCTGAATGCCAAACGAGACCAACATGTCTTCGATGTTGATTTCAACCAAAGCCTGTTCACTGGCGTCATAATCCGCTGAGTTCATGTTAAGATTATAGTAGATTTAAACCCTGTTTTGGGCTTATGCCAATTTTTGTAAAAGGAGTTTTACCATGTACCGGGTCGGCGTTCAGCGTGAATTCATTGCCCAGCATTATCTGATCGGCGGAGATTGGGGTGCAGAAAACCAGCTGCATTCCCACCCATACCGTCTTGAACTGGAATTAAGCGGCAGACAATTGGATCAGCATCAGTATCTGGTGGATATTGTTGCCATTGAGGATACGCTTGACCGTCTGATTGGTTATTTTCGCGACCACACGCTGAATGATTTGCCGGAATTTGCGGGTGTGAACCCCTCTCTGGAGCATTTTGCGCGGTTATTGTGCGAATCGCTGGCAGAGCAGTTTTTAGCTGGCCCGGTTGAACGGATTTCGGTTAAATTGTGGGAAAATGCAGTTGCCTGGGCGGGCTATGAGGTGGGGCGTTAGGTGAGAGTGGGGCTGGTCATCTACGGTGATTTGAATACCCTTTCGGGAGGGTATTTATATGACCGTAAACTGGTGTCGTTTCTTCAAAGCCAGGGAGATAATGTGGAAATCATCTCCCTGCCATGGCGCAATTATCCGCGCCACTGGATGCACAACTTAAACCCTGCCCTGCGGGAGCGCCTGCGCGATTTGCGGGTGGATGTTTTGCTTCAGGATGAACTCAATCATCCATCTTTGTTTATCCTTAATCATCAATTGAGAAAGGATGTACCCTATGCGCTGGTGAGCATCGTACATCATCTGCGCTGCATGGAAGAGCATCCGCGGGTTTTGAGGTGGTTGTACCGGCAGGTGGAACGACGTTATCTGAATTCGGTAGATGGGTTTATTTGCAACAGCCAGACAACGCTGCAATCGGTGAGCAACCTGCTGAAAGCGGAAAAGCCGGCTGTGGTTGCTACACCGGGCGGCGATGCGTTAAGCGCGGAAGGAGTAGAAACCAAATTCAATGCGCATAGCCAAAATAATGATCTTCACTTCATCTTTGTGGGAAATTGGATTCCCCGTAAAGGGCTGCATACGCTCTTAAGGGCATTACAAGATTTGACATCCTTTCATTGGCAACTCTCTCTGGTGGGCAGAACTAACCTGCAACCATCCTATGAGAAGAAAATTCGACAAATGATCGAATCTGGCGGGCTGGGTCAGCGCGTAAGAATTTACGGCGCGGTTTCGGATGATGAACTGGTCAAAATTTGGCAGTCCGCTGATATTTTGGTCGTGCCCTCCCAATACGAAGGATTTGGCATTGTGTATTTGGAAGCGCAGCGGTTTGGGGTTATTCCCGTAGCAGGACAATCCGGCGCAGCAAGTGAGATCATTCAGTCAGGCGTCAATGGTTTTCTTGTTCCACCCGAATCACCGGCTGCGTTGAAGAAAGTGCTACTGGAATTATTAAGCGATGCGGATTTGAGGGTGGCACTCAGCAAGGCGGCGCGGAGACGTTACGAGGAGTTTCCCACCTGGCAGGAGAGCATGGCAACTGCACGCCGCTTTCTCATCGGGCATTTTTTGCATTGAAAGGAAAGGTCGGAATAATGGAATTCTCCTTTACCCGCTATTTATCTTCTAAAAGATCGGTGGATGACCGGGCGCTCAATCGGCGGGTGTGGGAAGCGCTGAAAAACGAAATTCATCAAACAGCTCAGAAAGAAAAAGTCAGGGTGCTTGAATTGGGTATGGGAATCGGAACGATGTTCCAGCGGTCATTGGAATGGGGTTTGTTGAACCATGCGGAATATACGGGAATTGATGCAGAAGGCGAGAATATTGAGACTGCCCGTAAAATCATTCCAAAATGGGGGAATGCGGGCGGCTGGAATATTCATCCAATCGAGGAGCGCCAAACCCATGAGGATACCCAGGGGGTTGCCTACCGGTTTATAAAAGCGGATTTATACGACTTCCTTCGGCAACCACAATGGCAGAAATACTTCGATGTGGTGATTGCCAATGCTGTGCTGGATCTGGTGGATTTGGAAAGCGTTCTGCCGATGATCAGGTCATGTTTGAGGCAAGATGGACTGGGTTACTTTTCGATTAACTTCGATGGAACCACAGCCTTTGAACCGGTGATTGACGCAGAATTGGATGCGCAGATCATCCGCTATTATCACCAAAGCATGGATGAGCGGCTTGTGAACGGTAAGCCGACAGGTGGGAGCTGCACCGGCCGGCGTCTTTTTCATGCGTTGAAACGAGCCAATTTTGAAGTTGTGGAAATTGGGTCATCGGATTGGGTAGTTTTTCCGCAGGCGCGTCATTACCCGGCAGATGAGGCTTATTTTTTGCATTTCATCCTGCACTTTTTTGAGGAAACCATTCCAAAATACCCCCAAATCAATCTGATTGCTTTTGAAAACTGGCTCAGGGCTCGCCGTTCTCAAATCGAGAGGGGTGAGTTGATGTTTTTAGCTCATCAATTCGATTATCTTGTAAAGAAATCCTGATGTTTGCGAATCTGCCTTCCGCTCGTGGAAGTTATCTTCTGGTGTTGCGAATACACCAGTGGATTGAACTGTCCGTTGGCAGGTTGGGTTCGTTTTCATTTCCAGATGGTATGTATGTGTATTGTGGTTCGGCATTGGGCAGCGGGGGCATTCGCGGGCGATTGAAGCATCACTTGAAAATCCATACTTCACCGCGCTGGCATTTCGACTATCTGCGTCCGCATGGTGAAATTATGGAAATAGTCTATTTGGCGGCAGAAGAACGTTTGGAGTGCCGCTGGAGCCAATTCTTTTTGAATCAACCGTCTGCCTTTATAGCGGCGGCAGGTTTTGGCGCCGGTGATTGTCTGAATGGATGTACCGCCCACTTAATCGGCTTTCCCGAACATCAAATTTCACAAATTTTAAGAAATTTCACCCTTGCGTGGAACTGCCAACGCCTACCCATCCAATAAAAAATGTGGTATAAGTTGATTAACCCTGCTGTGTTCGTGATGCAGCACGACCGGTTTTGAGCCAACACCAATAAAGAGGGTTCCACTATCACTGGAGTGACGCGATAGACTTCGGTCAAGGCGGATCTCGGTGGAGGATCCCAAACCTGCGAATGCAGGTTCAAAACTACGCAGCACACGGCACGGCGGGGGGTTTTTTTATCTCCTGCCGGAATACGGTATGGAGATTTTTTGTTGACATCCCTTCTCAATCGGGCTACACTATGGATAGTTCAATCGCCAAGGAGATAAGAAGATGGCTGCCCGATATCAACTGGTACTCAAATCTGGGCCGAATGCTGGTCTTACCTACCCTTTGGAAGGGGATTTAATTTCCATTGGGAGAGATGCCAGCAACATGCTGGTCGTCAACGATCCCGAAGTTTCGCGCCGACATGCCCGTATTTACCGGCAGGGGGAGCGGTATTTTATTGAGGATCTTGGATCAACCAACGGGACGGCAGTCAACGGTATGAGGTTGCAGGCTGCCCACGCTCTGCAGGCGGGGGAACTGATCACCTTAGGGGAGAATACTCACCTTCTGTTTGAGGCGAGCGAGCTTGATCCGGATGCAACCATAGCAGCCGTCCGCAGTTCGTTGATGGAGGAAGAGGCTGAACCTGCCCCGGCATATGAGCCGGTGATGACTTCCCCCCCGCAGATGCCGGGCGGTTTCAGCGGTCAGGTCGCCCAACCGGCCGCAGGGGTGAAAAACGTCAAACCTGCCAGGATGAAACTTTCTCCACTGGTCATCGTATTAATCATACTTGTGGTGGTGCTTGCCTGCGGGTGCCTTGCATTTGCAATTTTTGATGCTTTGAATTTGTATTGCACTGCCCCATTCAATACAATTACCAATTTGTTTATACCGGGTGCGTGTCCTCCCTGATAGAGAGGTGTTTAATTCTTCAGCCTTTTCCAGAATGGTTGGGAAGGGCCTTGCGAAGATTTAATGGCTTGCTCTGGTACAATTGATTTAGAGCCTGATAATGGATTTTGGTCAATGAACGACTCGTTGCAACCCTCAACCTCCCCGCGTTGGAGCGGCACAACCAAACTGGTGGTAGCCCTGACGACGGTTGCCATTCTGGCAGGTTTATTAATCCGCTTCCGCCAGATTGTCGGGCTGTTGCTGGTTGCCTTCATTCTGGCCTACCTGCTCTACCCAATAACGAATTTTCTCCACCAAAAATTACGGCTCTCATGGCGGTTGGCCGCTTTGATTGTGTTTGTGCTGGTGCTGTTGGGGTTGTTATCCCTGCTGACCGTCAGCGGATTGGCGCTTTTTGAACAGGTGCAAAATCTGGTACGGTTTTTGGATACCCGCATCCGTGATTTGCCGAAAATTATTGCCGATCTAACCGCGCACCCGATTGAAATTGGCATCTTCGAAATTGATCTGGCGCAGTATGACCTTCCCAGTCTGGCAAGTCAGCTGCTGGGAATGGTGCAGCCAATTCTTTCAAACCTGACAACAATCATTGGAAAACTGGCCGCCAGCGCGGCAACAACCATTGGATGGTTGTTTTTTTCGGTTTTAATTGCTTACTTCATCCTCAATGACTCGGGTGGCGTTCGAGAACGCTTGATTAATTTACAGATTCCGGGTTACAGTGAAGATGTTGCCCGCTTTGGCAGAGAATTGAACCGCATCTGGAACGCATTTTTACGCGGGCAGATGATTATTTTTCTTATAACCGTGCTCGTTTATATTCCTCTTTTGGGTGGGTTGGGGGTGAGTTTTTATGTGGGCCTTGCCTTGCTGGCCGGGCTTGCCCGCTTTGTCCCTTATATCGGACCGTGGGTTACATGGATTACTTATGGCCTGGTTTCCTATTTACAGGGAAGTACCATCTTTGGCGTTGAACCATGGGTGTATGTGATCATTGTTTTGGGTTCAGCCATTGTGATTGATTTTATTCTGGATAATTTTTTAGTCCCGCGTTTGATGGGCAGCGCTTTGAATATTCACCCGGCTGCAATCATGGTTGCAGCATTGATTTTTGCCAATCTGTTCGGCCTGATTGGGGTATTGCTGGCCGCGCCGGTAACTGCCACCGTAAAACTGATTGCCAATTATGTTTTCCGTAAAATGTTCGATCTCGACCCATGGGAAGGTATGGAAAAAATTGCCGACCGCGAACCAAACGCCATGGCAAAGTGGATCAGTCAGTGGTTTGGCAATTTATTTGCGCGGATCAATCGGCGGTTTCAAAAACAGTTTCCCAATGGTATCCCCATAATCAACTGGCTTGAGGAGTTCCGCAACTGGCTGGGACGTGCCTTGCAAAAGAACATCCCACCGCAAAAAAAACCGAACTCCCGCAAGTGAAATAAACGACCTGCAGGTTCTAAAAACCAATCAACAAGGAGAGATGAAATGAGCAGTGCCATGGACCCGAAAACCGAAACAATTGCCGAAACCGAAAACTACATGGCGTGGCAGGCTGAAGAACCGGATGGGGAAACCACCTACCATCTGGAATTAAATAATGTAACTCTGCACTTTTTCACGGAGGAGTGGGAGGAATTCTTGCAGCTGGCGCGGGCTATTATCCGCGATGCAGACGGGCGATAGTTAATACCTGCCGCGGGGTTGGGATTCAACCGCGGCGGTTAATTCCTCATCGCTTGCCGGCGTAACACGCACCACAGCAGCTTTGTATTCGGGAATCTTTGCCTGCGGATCCACCGCATCGGTTGTCAACAAATTGGCGGCGGCTTCCCGAAAATGGAAAGGAATGAAAACTACCCCAATGTTGGTTTTGGTGGTAACTTTTGCCCTTAAGACGATCGAACCGCGTCGTGAGGTAACCCGCACGGGACTGCCATCCCTCACACCTAAACGGGCTGCATCGGCCGGGTGAATGTCCATCAGGGCTTCGGGGAATAAATCATCCATCCAGGAATGGCGGGTGAGTGTGCCGCCGTGCCAGTGTTCCAACACCCGCCCGGTGCTTAAAACCAACGGATATTCTTCATCCGGCATTTCGGCGTTGGGGGTATATTCAAGGGGGTGGAACTTTGCCCTACCCCGCGGAAAACGCTCGCCGTACAGGTAGGGGGTGCCGGAGTGATCCAGCGTTGGTACCGGGGTTTGCAAGCCGACTTTTTCAATTCGATCATAACGAATTCCGGCATAATCCGGCACGTAACGCGCCATCTCTTCCAGAATTTCAGAAGGGTGACGGTAGTTCCAGTAGGCTGAGTGCGCACGGTTCAAACGATTTTCAACCCGTTTGGCGAGGTCGCAGATGATTTCCCAGTCCGGGCGGGATTGACCCCGCGGAGGAATCACTTGCCGTACGCGCTGAACGCGCCGGTCGGTGTTGGTGAAAGTTCCGTCCTTTTCTGCCCATGAGGTTGCCGGCAGAAATACATCCGCAAATGCGCCGGATTCGTTGATGAACAGGTCTTGCGCTACCAGAAATTCCAATTCCTCCATTTTCTTGCGGGTGTGGTTGAGATTGGGTTCGGACATCATCGGGTTTTCGCCCATTATGTACAGGGCGCGTACTCCGCCGGGATGTACTGCTGCCAGAATCTCGGTGGTGGTCAAACCCCGCTGGCGGTTAAGACCACCCGGCTCAATGTGCCAGGCTTCTTCCCAGCGGCGGGCGTTTTCTTCGTTGTCCACAGCCTGATAGCCGGGGTAATGCCATGGCATGGCGCCTGAGTCGGAAGCGCCTTGCACATTGTTTTGACCGCGCAGGGGGTTCAGGCCAGTCCCTTTACGCCCAACCTGACCGGTTAACAGGGCCAGATTGATCAAACTCAACGCGTTAGCCGTGCCATGTGTGGATTCGGGAATGCCAAGCGCCCAAAATATTGCGCCGTTGCGGGCAGTGGCATACATGCGGGCGGCCTCAATGATCAATTGACGGTCAACCCCCGAAATCTGCTCGGCAAATTCAGGGGTGAATTTTTCCATCGAGGCTGCAAAGGCTTCAAAATTTTCGGTGCGTTGCTCAATGAACTGGCGGTTATACAGGTTTTCTTTGAGGATGACGTGTGCCATTGCCGAGAAGACCGGCACATCGCTTCCCGGCCGTATGGGCAGGTAAAGCGTGGCGTAGTTCACCATCTCGATGCGGCGCGGGTCAACCACAATCAATTTAGCCCCATATTTTTGCACAGCGGCTTTCATTTGCAAGGCAATGATGGGGTGATTCTCGGTTGGATTCGATCCGGTCAGGATAAAAACATCGCAATCTTTTACTTCGGCTGCCGTATTGCTCATGGCTGCCGAGCCGATGGCCATTTGCAGGGCAACCACACTGGCGGCGTGGCACAAGCGGGTGCAGTGATCCACGTTGTTGGTGCGAAAAACCGCGCGGAAGAACTTTTGCAGCAGGTAGTTATCTTCATTGGTAGCTTTTGCGCAGCAATACACTGCCATGGCATTCGAGCCGTCGCGCTGGTAAATTTCCACCAGCCGATCGGCAGTATAATCCAACGCTTCATCCCAGCTGACCTCACGCCATTCTGAGCGGTCGAAGGCCTGGGTGCGTTGTCCGGGTTTTTGTGGCTGCTTGCGAATCAGAGGGGTGGTGATGCGCTCTTGATTGTAAATAAAATCAAATCCAAAGCGGCCTTTAACGCACAAATTGCCGTGGTTAACGACCGAATTAAACGGTGAGGTGACTTTGTAGATAAAATCATCGCGCACATGCAGTTCCAAATTGCAGCCAACGCCGCAGTAAGGGCAGGTCGTTGGGACAACTTTTTCTGCTTTCAGCATGGCAACCTCCAATCGGATTTGACCGCAAAACCGTTATTCCGTACGAGCAGCGGCTTCTTCCCGCCTTTTGCGGCGCTGACGCTGACTGCGTGTCAGGTTCATGATGTCGTCGGGAGTGTAGCCCATTTCCAGCAACCATTGACGCTTGGGTTTCAGTGCGCCGGTGGGGCATACTCCCACACACTGCCCGCAAAACACACAGCTTGATTCCGGCATGGAAATTTCGTAAAAAGTGCTGATCTGGGTTTCATACCCGCGCCCGGAGAAGTTAATGGCAAATGTGTATTGGGCATCTTCCGCACAAACCTGAACACAGCGCCAGCACAGGATACATTTGGCGTAATCGCGAATGTACATCGGGTTATCGTCAATGACAGGCGGATGCCTGACTTCAGCATCCGGGAAGCGGTGGGAATCAGAATGATATTGCTGGAGCATGGTTTGAATTTCGGGCGCTTCGCTTAAATCCACACTGGATGCCAGCATTTCCAGAATGGTGCGGCGCGAGCGCAGGACGCGTTCGCTGCGGGTATAAATAACCATACCGTCGTGCACCTGTGCAACACAGGCCGGCTGGAGCGTACGCGCTCCCTCCACTTCAACCACACAAATTCGGCACAAGCCGTTGGCGGTACAGTAATCATGATAACAAATCGTTGGGATGTCTATTCCCGCCTGTCGGGCTGCCTGCAAAATGGTGCTGCCCGCCTGCACCTGCAGGGTTTGCTGGTCAATGGTAATGCGGATGGTTTCACTCATTGGATTACCCTCCCGTGCTTTTCAGACGGGTTGAAAGAGGTGAGGAAAATGTTTCATTGCGCTCAGGATGGCGGAGGCGGCGGTTTGCCCCAATCCACACAGAGAGGAGTCGGTCATCGTCCAGCCCACATCTTGCAGGCGTTCCCAGTCATCTTTTTGAACCTCACCTCTCGCGATGCGTTCCATAATTTCAAATTGCCGCTGTGTGCCTATTTGACAGGGATAGCACTTACCGCAGGATTCCTCAACGAAGAAGCGCGCCAGGCGCAGGCAAATGTCGCGAAGGTCGCGGGTTTCATCGAATACGGTGATCACACCGGAACCGAGGGGTAAACCGGCTTCTTTCAAGTCCTCAAAGGTCAAGCGCACATTCAGGTGATCCGGTGTGGCAAAGGCACCGGCTGCCCCTCCAAACAGAGCCGCCTGAAAACGGTGACCGGGACGGACGCCGCCCGCTAAATCATACAGCAAGTGATGAAACGGCACGCCAAAAGGGATTTCATACAAACCGGGACGCACTACGTCGCCGGAAAGGCAGAACAATTTGCTGCCGGGTGATTTTTCAGTGCCTAATTTACGGTAGTGGGCGGACCCTTTGCGAATGATAATCGGGACATTGGCAAGGGTTTCTACATTGTTGATGACCGTAGGTTTACCAAACAGCCCATAAGTGGTTGGAAAGGGAGGTTTTAACCTTGGGAAGCCGCGTTTACCTTCGATGGATTCAAACAATGCGGTTTCTTCACCACAGATGTAAGCGCCCGCACCACGCCGAATTTCAATTTCAAAATTGAAGTCGCTATCCAGAACGTTATTGCCCAGAAAGCCGGCTTGGTGGGCATCTTCTACAGCTTTGTTCATTGCCTGGTAGGGCAGCAGGTATTCGCCCCGAATGTAGACATACCCTTTCTGTGCGCCAATGGCATAAGCGGCGATGAGAATGCCTTCCAGTATACTGTGCGGATCATCTTCCATCAGGACGCGATCCTTGAAAGTGCCGGGTTCGGCTTCGTCGGCATTGCAGACGACATATTTGACCTCTCCAGGAGCGTTTGCAGCGGCCTCCCATTTCAAGCCGGTCGGAAAGGCTGCGCCGCCGCGTCCAACCAGTCCAGCGGCTTTGATTTCCTCAATGACCTGTCGCGGCGGCATGTTGAGGGCCTTACGAAGTGCCTGATAGCCGCCCAAATCCAGATATTCGGATAGCTCGACCGTATGTCCCAAACCACAATTTGCGGTAAGGATGGAAACGGTCCCACCCAGCATGCTGGAGGGACGTTCTCCCTTACCACTGACCAGCTCCTGCCAGGTTTGCCGGTTGGCTCTGGCAACTGGCTGGCCTTGAATGAGGACGGCCGGAGCGTGTTCGCACAATCCCAGACAAGGCGCCATCTCAACGGTAAGGGATAGAGGTGAATCGATGGCTGGAGCACTCTCTTGCTGAAAACGAATTTGTTTGAATAACGCTTCGGAACCGGCCAGTGCGCAAGCCGGGTCGTTACAAATGTGAATGACGGTTTTACCGACTGGCTGGCTATAAAACAGCGAATAAAATTCAATGACGCCGTAAACATCGGCAAGCGGTACATTCAAAGCCTGCCCGATGGCTTTCGCAGCGGCCTGGGGAATGTAACCGTAAAGTTGCTGGGCATCGTGAAGGGCAGGTAACAGGGCAGTTCGTCCCTGTGGTTGATATTCTTCCAAACGTTGGAGAAGCGGACTTAAATCCAGATTGGACATTGGTTCTCCTTGTTGGCGGCAGGTTTAAGAAAGTGGAGCGGGTTACGGTGAAGTTGGCAGGGAGTACAGGCCAGATAATTCCTACCAAACAGGTTATAATTATTATACATGAAGTTGACGGTTGTAGTTCAAGCAGGTGGTCAATCCAGACGAATGGGGAGCAACAAAGCTTTATTGCCTTTCTTGGGCAAGCCGTTGATTCAGCGTGTCATTGACCGCCTCAGACCGGTTGCTGAGGAAATTCTGATCACATCCAACCGACCTGAAGACTTTGAATTTCTCAACCTGCCGGTGTTTAGCGATTTTCTCCCCGGTTATGGAGCGCTGGGTGGCCTGCTAACGGCGCTGACGATTTCCAGCTCACCTGTGACTGCGGTGGTTGCCTGTGATATGCCGTTCGTCAGCGCGGATTTGCTGACCTATCAGGCCGAAGTATTGGTCAGTGGCCATTGGGATGCAGTTGTTCCTAAAAGCGAAGTCGGTTTTGAACCGCTCCATGCCGTATACCGCACCCAAAACTGTCGGCAAGCAGTGCGGCAGGCGATCGAAAAGGGAGAAAGAAAAATGATTGCCTGGTTCCCCGCCACAAAAGTATACTTTATTGAAAAAGAGGAACTCGCTCAATTTGATCCCCATGGGCGAATTTTCTTGAATGTCAACACGCAGGCGGAATTTCACGCCGCTGAACAAGTGGCTCAGGCTGAAACTGGATAAACGGATGGTTGTTGCTCGGTGATGCTTTCGGGAAAGGTTATGCCGACCCGCTGGGGGTGGGTATAAAGGTTAAATTGATTGCGGCGGGCATAGCCGATCAGCGTGATCCCGTATTGTTCGGCGAGTTGAATGGAAAGTGATGTTGGGGAAGTGCGCGAGATCAAAATAGCGGCTCCTATCCGGGCGGCCTTTTGCAGCATCTCCGAACTGATGCGGCCGGTAGTCAGTAAAATCCGACGGGTGGGTTGAAGGGATTGCCTTATCAATTTGCCGGCAATTTTATCCAGTGTGTTATGCCGGCCAATATCTTCGGCAATGGCCATGATTGCTTCGCCATCCGTCAACATTGAGCAGTGCACCCCGCGTGTTTGGCGATATAGGGTCTGTGAATCGAACAACTGCTCCATCCATCCTAACAATTTTTCTGCCGGAAATACATCACCGTTGGTGATGGGTTGGGTGCGTTGCTGGGCAGTTTCGCTGGTCATTCCGCCAGTGCAGCCGGAGGTTTTGCGCCAGTGGAGGGGTTTTTCAACCGGGTGGTTCAGCCATACATCCACATTATCGCCATGATTGCAAGGGCGAAGAATTTCAATTTCCTGGATGCTTTGAATAATTCCTTCGTTGAACAGGAAACCGACGGCTAAATCTTCCAGTTCCATAGGGGTACACATCCATGAAAGCCAGAAGATTCCATTGACCGTCAGGCTGACACTGGCTTCGGAAATAACACGGCCTTCCTCAACCAGAGAGGTGACCCCATTTCGATATTGAACATAACGTACCGGCTGTACGGAGGTTGGTTTCGTCATTCGGATACCTGTACCTGTTACAAACAATAAATACTGGACTGGTGTTCTCTTATTTTACTTGATTATTTGAAATCTGTGCGAAGCCCGAATTCTTGGTAGAATTGGACATGCCATGAGGAAGGTTTGGGTTCAGTTTTCTGGCTGTCTGCCGATTAAATTTCTTCTGCCATTCTTTATTCTGGTCAGTTTAGCTGCCTGTAATTTCCCATTGGGCAGCCCCGCACCCTTCTTTGACCCGACTTCCTTTGCCCAAACAGCAGAATTTCAACTGACACAAATTGCCGCAAATGTGGCGACCATGGTAGGTGCCAACCTCACCCAACCGGCCGTAACACCTACACCTATCGTCATCACGCTTACCCCTTCACCAATCCTTTCCTTTACTGCCGCACCCCCCGAATCTTCCTGTGATCGGGCTGGCGCAGGGGCAATTCTGGATGTTACTTACCCGGATGACTCCCGTTTGCTGCCGGGACAGCCGTTCACCAAAATCTGGCGGCTGGTCAACCGCGGCTCCTGTCCGTGGAACAGGGATTATCAGGTGGTGTGGTTTTCCGGCGACCGATTGGGGACAAGTTCCTCGCAGCCTTTACCCGGCAAGGTTGACCCCGGTGAGAGCGTGGATATTGCAGTGGACATGCTGGCTCCCCAACAACCCGGTTTATATACCAGTTACTGGATGCTGCGAAATCCGGAAGGGAAACTGTTTGGGATTGGGCCGGGCGGAAATGCTCCGTTTTGGGTGCGGATTCAAGTCGTTGCGGTGTATACCCCGACGCCAACTTCAACTCCGACCATGACACCCACTCCGATGATTCTGGCAAGCGGCAGGCTCGAACTGCAGCCGGGGCTGGGTGTTGATCTTGACAGCGGAGAGGTGACGGATGATGAGGGGGTGGATTTGAGACTGATCCAATCGGAAGAAGGCAGCTTCTGGTTTGAAGTGGATGAGAATGCCGGCCTGATGATTTTTGGGGAGGTAGCGCCTTCCTTGAACGATTGCCGCAGTGCTATTTTCTCAAGCACCCGGATCAGTGTGGAATCTTTGTCGGAAGGACTCAACCTGTGTTATCGAACCAATGAAGGTCTGCCCGGAAGTATGAGAATGGTATCTGTATCCCAAGCGCCACTGGTCATGCGATTCGATTTTGTAACATGGTTAATCCCATGATTTTATCCCCAAAACTAATGCGGAGAACATGATGAACAGCCTGGATGATTTTCAAAAATTTTCTCAATTCGATCCTCAAAATATGCTGGGGGAGATCAATGGTTTACCCTCCCAGCTGGAGCAGGCCTGGGAACTGGGTAATCAACTTCCCGTTCCACCGGTTGGTGAAATTCGGCAGGTATTGATTGCCGGGATGGGGGGGTCGGCCATTGGCGCGGATCTGCTGGGGGCCTACCTCGAACCACTCGGCCGGGCAGTTTTTGTGGTTCAGCGGGATTACACCCTACCGGCGTGGGCAAAATCAAAATCTACTCTGGTCATTGCCTCGAGCCATTCCGGGAACACGGAAGAAACCCTTTCGGTTTTTGAACAGGCCATTGAAGCAGGTTGTTCGGTGGCAGCCATTTGTACCGGTGGCAAACTGGCTGAATTGGCGCAAAACAAAGGGATTCCCCTGTGGCAGTTTAAGCACGAGGGACAGCCGCGGGCGGCAGTCGGATTCTCTTTTGGGTTGTTGTTGGCCATGTTGAGCCGTTTGAATTTATTGCCCGACCCGGCGGATGAGTTGAAAGATGCGATCCAGGCGATGCGCGATCAGCAAAAGAGCTTGCTGGCGGAAATTCCTGTCACCAGCAACCCGGCAAAACGATTGGCCGGTCAATTGATAAACCGCTGGGTGGTGATCATGGGATCGGGGTTTCTGGCTCCAGTTGCCCGGCGCTGGAAAGGTCAGATCAGCGAGATTGCCAAGACCTGGGCGCAGTTTGAATTTCTACCGGAGGCTGATCACAATACGCTTGCTGGCGTGGAAAATCCGGCCGAGATGCTCAGTAAGACGATGATCATCTTTCTGCGGGCAAAACTGGATCATCCCCAAAACCAGCTTCGCAGTGACCTGACCCGTCAAACCTTCATGCTGGCCGGTTTGGGAACCGATTATTTTGAAGCCAAAGGTGAAACCCGCCTTGCCCAAATGTGGACAACCCTCCATTTTGGGGATTATGCTTCGTATTATCTGGCGATGGCTTATGGTATTGATCCAACCCCTGTGCCGGCAATCGAATCGCTGAAACTGGCAATGAAGCACGCTTCCCTTCAAAAGTAATTCTTAACGATTCAAGCCGAAATGGAAGGTACATGAAACTGGATAAGCGGCTGCTTGGTCTGCTGGCGGCAGAACGCTGGTACCTGATCCTGATTGGAATTTTCAGCCTTGCCGCGGCGGTGTTGATTATCCTGCAGGCGCGTTTGTTGAGCGGGATATTAAATGCTGTCTTTTTGGAAGGTGCGGATTTAGTCAAAGTAACGCCGTTGCTGACCGGTCTGCTGCTGGTGGGCATATTGCGGGCAGGCGCAGGGGGAGGGATGGAAGTCATCTCCGGCTGGCTGGCAGTGAATGTCAAGGACAAAATCCGCCGCAGGCTGTTTGACAGGCTGCTGGCAGCCGGTCCGGTCTTCATCCAGCGCGAAAACAGCGGCGAAGTGAGTAATACTTTGACCAACGGCGTCGAAGCATTGGATGCCTATTATTCGCAGTATCTTCCCCAACTGGCAATTTCCGCTATTACGCCGCTGGCAATTCTGCTGGCTGTTTTTCCGCTGGATTGGCTTTCAGGGCTGGTGTTTTTGCTTACTGCTCCGCTGATTCCCTTTTTCATGGTTTTGATCGGCAAGGGCTCTGAAAGTGTAACCCGCCGGCAATGGCAAGCGCTGAGTCGCATGAGCGCGTTCTTTCTGGATACCTTGCAAGGATTGAAGGAACTCAAACAGTGGAATCGTTCTCAGGAGCATACCCATCGGATTGGTAAAGTTGCGGAAGATTACCGCCGCACGACGATGAGCGTTTTGCGGGTCACGTTCCTTTCAGCCTTGGTGCTGGAACTGGCGGCAACCATCAGCACTGCGGTCATTGCGGTTCAAATTGGACTGCGTCTGCTGTATGGCTTG
>NZ_JBRCOK010000004.1:0-9956 GCF_053501535.1 Bellilinea sp.
TTCTTGGGTGGGGGGTTCGACAGGCGGTTCTTCTTCTGGCAGAGTTCCCGGTTGGGGGGATGACGCAGCGGTTTCGGATGTCCCTTCCACATATTCCATCGGTGATCCAGTTCCACCAACGGGTTGCCCGCAGCCGGCGCACACTTTCATGTCTGCTTCCAGCGGCGCGCCGCAAAATTGACAAAACTTTAAGTTTTCTATCATGATGTTCTCCTTTATGGGGTGGATGGTCAACCCCCACAATTGTTCATTATCATTTTAACGAAAAAACCTTAAAAAAGTTGTAAATTTTGGTGAGGATATTGTTTCAAGATGATGATAAACCTCTGGGGGGCAAAAGAGGGGAAAAATCAACCTTTGAACGGCGGGGGAAGATGTTCCCTTTGTCAATCAAAGGCGATTTAATTGCCAGTCATACGGACGGTAGAGCAGGTTCACCGACCGGCGATTTTCGACAAGCCAGCCGCGGCGAGGATCGCCTGCGGGTAAGAAGCGCAGCAAAAAATCAATCACTCCCTCAACACCCCCAAAATCCTGCTGATACCAGCGAAAGATGCTGGAAAGTCGCAGGCCGGTTTCTCCAACTCGTTCGATGTCCTGTTCGACAAAATGAGCGGCCGCCAAATCCAGTTGCTGGTCAAGGTGCGTTGGGCGGTAAACCCCAATTGGCGGGCAGGAACGGCTGGCACAATTCAGGGCAAAATGAATGCGCGCATCCACGCGCGGCAATGCCCATGCCAGGCGTGGGTCATTTTTGGCAAACTGCGGGCCGGGTAAAAATGGGTGACCGCGGTTGGCGCGTAAAATGCCGTGTTCAATGTCATCCAGTGACAGCCGCTGACCGCCCACGCAGTAGGCTGCCTGCCGAAAGAAAGCCAGGCCTCCCCAGCGTTCACTGACTGAGGTGTGCACATTCAGCTCGATGACCGCATGCAGCGCCAGCACATTATAAAGGTTAATCCAGAAGCAGATTTGCTCGGCGCGGTTGCGAAGCTGCCGTGGGTCGAATCGGTTCAGGGCAATGGTCAAATTGCGGAAGTCGCGGGTAAACAGGGAACTGGAACGCAGCCACTGGTAATCCACCTCTTTGCCGTCCGGCGAGATGGCATCCCCAATCAAGCGGTTGAGCAGCAACCGCAAGGCTTCATCCAGTCTTTCCATGGGAGCAGGCGGAATTTCCTGCCCCGGCGGGTTGTTCAGCACCCGTTGGGGGTGGCTGCCGGTCAGTCCATTCAGTAAAAATTCGCGCAGTTGGATCAGCATGGGCATTTTCCGCTTGAATGGTAGCCGAAAATTGCCCCAAATACAAAGGGTTGTGTAAACTCTATCCCTGGGGTTGGGAGGTATCAATCGGCGCTACTGCGCGCACCTGCCAGAACGGGTTCGTCACCGTTGAAGCGGCGCAGCTCCGGCCAGCGCCAACCCACCAGACCAACCGCCAGAATGCAACCCAACCCGCCGGTGATGATGGCAGCCGGCACGCCAAACGCCTGAGCCACCACACCGGCTTCGATTTCGCCCAGTTGCGGCCCGCCCATGAAGAAAATTTGATTGATGCTCACCATGCGTCCCCGCAGAGCATCTGGCGTCTGCAGCTGACGGATGGTGTTGCGCAGGATGGTGGAAACTGCATCGGCTGCGCCAATCAGCATCAGCGCCAGGAAGGTCAGCCAGAACCAGCGCGAAAGACCAAAGATCATTGTGGCGGCGCCGAAGACCAGTACAGCATCCATCAGGATGATGCCCTGCCTGCGGAGATTGCTGCGTTGGGAGAGTGCCAGGCCGGCGATAATCCCGCCCACGGATTGAGCACCCGCCAACCAGCCGTATTCAACCGGCCCGACCCGGAGAATATCCTGTGCCACGAATGGCAGCAGTGTGTTGGCCGAGGAAAAGAAAGTGGCTAAAAAGTCCAGCAGCATCGAGGAAAGGATGATGGGTGAATGGAGGATGAAGCGGATACCCTGCCGGATGGCGGGCCAATCAATACCACGTTTGGCGCTGAGCCGGGCTGCAGCCTGCTGGGGTACTTCTCCCATGGCGATCAGCGCAGCAATGACTGCCAGATAAGATATGCCATTCAGCAAATAGGTAAATTCCTGTCCAGCGTAGGCAATGACTACGCCGCTCAATGCCGGGCCGACGATTGAGCCGGTGGTCATGGCAATAGAGTTGAGGCTGAAGGCGCTGGGCAGGTCTTCTTTGGGCAGCAAGTTGGGAATCAACGCCTGCCGCGCCGGGGTATCGAAGGCAATCGCGGCAGCTTGCAGGGCAGTCAGGACATAAACATGCCAAAGGCGGATCATTCCGAAAGCGGTCAGACCGGCGAGGATGAGGGCGGTCAGCATCATGACCGATTGAGTGGTAAGCATCAGCCGTCGGCGATTGTGCCGGTCAGCCATGAGGCCGGCAAACAGGGAAAGCAGTAAAATGGGGATGAAGCGGGCTACGCCCACCCCGCTGACGGCTACCGGCTGATCGCTGAGGGTGCGAATGTGCCAGAACAAAGCCCACAATTGCATTTGTGAACCGGCGACTGAGATGAGCATTCCAGCCCACAGCAGGGTGAATTTGCGGTGGCGCAGCGCAGGCGGAAGATGCAGGAATGGTTTCATGGTTTTCAAGTCTGCTCCCCAATTAATTTGAACGCGCCTATCTTATCCCTAAAGCAAGCGGTTGAAAAGGCTTGCGGCATTATAATATCGCCAGCAGGTTTTCCGTTTTCCAACTCTACCCGCGAGGATGATTGCCTTGTCCACCTCAACTCCCTTTTCCTTCCTGACCCATCTTGAATGCTCCCAGTGTGGTGCATCCTTTGATGCTCAACGGTTGCAAACTTTCTGCCCGGACTGCCAGACACCCCTGCTGGCACGTTACGATCTGATGAGCGTGGCAAAACAGTTGAAGCGCGAGCAGTTTCAGACCCGCCAGCGGGGGATGTGGCGCTGGCACGAACTGCTGCCCGTTCAAAGTGAGGATCAAATTGTTTCACTGGGAGAGGGAGATACACCCATCCTGCACCTGCCGCAGCTGGGCAGTGAACTGCACCTGCCGCACCTCTACCTGAAGGATGAAAGCCTCAACCCGACCGGCACCTTCAAAGCGCGCGGCTTGTCGGCTGCCGTTTCGCGCGCCCGCGAACTGGGCGCGCAATGTCTGACCATTCCCACCGCCGGAAATGCCGGCGGTGCACTGGCAGCCTATGCTGCTCGTGCCGGTCTGCCTGCTCAGGTGTTTATGCCAGCCGATACGCCGCCTGCAAATATCGAGGAAACGCGCATTACCGGGGCCGAGGTCAGGCTGGTGGATGGACTGATCAGCGATGCGGCGCGGCTTTCGGTGGAGGCGGCCCGTCAAAGCGGCGCTCTGGATGTTTCGACCTTCAAGGAGCCCTATCGCATGGAGGGCAAGAAGACGATGGGGTATGAAATTGCCGAGGCTTTTGCGTGGAGCTTGCCGGATGTGATTGTCTATCCGGCCGGCGGGGGAATGGGGCTGGTTGCCATCTGGAAGGGACTTGGAGAATTGCGTCAGCTGGGCTGGCTGGACGGGGAAAAACTGCCGCGCATGGTGGCGGTGCAGGCAGCCGGCTGCGCGCCGGTAGTGGCTGCATTTGAAAAGCGCGCCTCAACCTGCGAATTCTGGCAGAACGCCCAAACGCTGGCTTCCGGCTTGCGCGTGCCAAAAAGCTTTGGCGACCGGCTTATCCTGCAAACGCTGTACGAAAGCGGCGGGTTGGCGCTGGCGGTCAGCGATGATGAAATCCGGCAGGCTCAGCAGGAACTGGCGCGCCGTGAGGGAATTTTTGCCGCACCGGAGGGGGCAGCCAACCTGGCTGCTTTGCATCATCTGGTTAAAAGCGGCTGGCTGCAGCCGCGTGAACGCATTTTACTGCTCAATACCGGCACGGGGCTGAAATATCTGCGCTGATGTGCTACCGCCCAGCGTTGCCGATGAGAGGGAAGTAATATTGATAGGGAGCGTTGATTTTTACCTCGACCAGAATTTGGGTGAGGATTTCGTCGCCGCTATGCAGTTCCAGCACGGCGCGGTGCATTCCTGGCAGCAGACCCTCACTGTTCACGGTGAGGTGGAGGGGAATGGTCGAGCCACCTGGCAGACTGCCGCTGTCCGGTTCAATTTGCAGCCAGTCGGTTTCCTGCCAGAGGGTCAGGTCATCGAGGAAAAAATTGGTCGTTGCGGAGGTGGTTTGCTGCGAGTAAATCTTGAGATTGTGGCTGTTACCATCTGCAAAGGCAGATAGATCCACCTCATGACGGCGGTAATCGGTTTGCCAGCAATGAATGCCGCTGACATTTTGACGCCAGATTTCGTTTTCGTCCACCAGTATTTGAATAAAATCGGCCGGGTTGCCGCAGCCTTTCACCTGCAGGTAAAAGCGTAAAAACCCCTTTCCGGCCGGCAGCCTGAAGGATTGTTCCAGCCACCCTTCTTCGGTTTTGGATGCCCCGCCGAACCATGCCCACCACTGTCCGCTGTGGGGCAAAGCCGAACCGTAACCGCCGCAGGTTGAAACGCTGCACAGGGGCGTTCCGAACAAGAGCGAGTACTGCCGCCATGGGCTGCTGGAAGAGTTGCCCAGCTCAAAGCCGCCATCTGCCAGCAGAGGCGGTTGATGCAGTGTCCGTTTGACAATTGAAAAGGGGGTTTCCTGCCAGCCCTGGTTGGAAAGACTGATGCTGTGGGTCGTGCTTTCGCCGGTTTGTAATTCCACCTGAAAAGAGCTGCTTTCTGCTTGCAGACAGGGATGGTCGGAGAGGAGGTCGAAATTCTGCACTGTGGTTTGACTGGCGGGTAAAGTCAACCAGACTTCCTGTTCAATCATCCCCTCCGCAGCAACTGTCAGACGGTAGCTGCCCGGGCTTAAAGTCAGCAGGTAAGTTCCATCCGCGGCGGTGGTGGTGATGCGAACGGGCTGGTCGGGTGAATTAGCGCTGTAGGCCGTGATTGTTGCGCCCTGCACGGGTAGAAATTGGAAAGCATCACAGACCTGACTGCCGCGAACCAGTCCCTGCAGGGTTGCTGTGTTGGCACAGTGGTTCTGAGCTGCCTGCACGGCTGCCAGTGCGTTGATTTCTCCCCAACCAGCGGCATAATTGGGCAGGTTGGTCGGCGTTGCGGGCGAGCCGTCGTCGTAATACACCGGCGTTGCAGTTTGCTCGATGATCGTTTCGGTGAGGGCGTAATTGCCCACCAGACAGGGGGCCGCCTGCCAGATCAGCGCCACCAGACCGGCTACATGCGGCGCTGACATGGATGTGCCTGACAGCCAGGCGTAGGCGGTATCGGTACCCGCAAAAGCCGAACGGATGTTGACCCCCGGCGCCAGCACCTGAGGTTTGAGGCTGGCAAACCCCTGGCGGGGGTTGATGGTATCGGGGTTGTCGGTTGGCCCCCAGTTGGAATGGGCTGCATACTGCCCGTTGTTGTTACCGCTGGAACCCACCCCGGTCACGCTGCCGTAACGGGCCGGGTTGCCAACCGTGTTCAAGCCGGGTGGAAAATCATAACCGCACCCGCCGGCATTGCCGTTCGAAAATACCGGGTAAATGCCGGCCGCCAGCCAGGCGTTCACAGCGCTTTGAAACCAGCCATCGTACTTCCTCCCGCAATCTCCCCACGAGTTGTTGACCACCTGCGGGCGCAGGTCGGGGTTGGGCTGGCTGCCATCGGTGCGGGTGGGCGCCAGCACAAATTGGGCGCAGGCCAGCAATTGCGCTTCGCCGCAGGTGTTGCCTTTGCAGCCGCGGCAGGCAATCCAGTCTGCCCCCGGCGCGATGCCAATCTGATTGTTGCTGCCGTCTTTGCCGATCATGATACCCATGGTGTGTGTGCCGTGACCGTGAAGATCCAGCGGAGCGGGTTGTTGCAGGTAAGGATCGAACCAGTTATAGTCGTGAGAAAAATTGCCCCCGCCCAGATTGCCACGGTAGGCGTTGATCAGCGCTCGATGGGTGTAGCGCACACCGGTATCAATGCTGGCAACGGTCAGGCCGCGGCCGGTAATACCCCGCTGCCATACCTGCGGCGCCTGAATGTGAGTCAGGTTCTCCTCCACGGCTTGAACGGTCACGGCCGGGAAGAGCGGGCGCTGGACATCATGTAAGTAAATTTGGCGCGGCGCGCGGATGGATTGAATTTCGGGGAAATTCAGCATCTGTTGTAATGTTGCTTCCCCGGAAGATTCGACATAAATGGCATTTTGAATCCAGAAGGACTGGTAATTAACTCCCAGGCGCTGCAACTCCGTTTGAACGCGTGCCTGGGTGAGTTGGGCGGCGCGCCTCAATTGATCGTAGACATATCGGCCGCGTTCCTCCCAATCCATCAGGGTGGCGGGGGTGAGGTCCGCTGGTGCGTCGAACAGGATCCAGTAATCGGCGCTGCCCTCTTCCTGAATCTCCTGCAGGACTTCGATATCCACCGGGGGTTGATCCGCTGGCAGAATCGAATCGGCATCGGCCTGAGGCGGAATGGCCAGCCAACCGCTCAGCAGCGCAATCAAAACTGCAAAAATCCAGATAAAACCTGACCGCCCTTTCACTCTTTCCCTTCTATGCCAATCGTTATTAAACAATAACACGCTTAGGGTAAATTTACCTTAAAAAATCTATAAATTTCAGGTTTGTCAACATCTTAAAAAGCCGCTGCAGGTTTGCGCAGCGGCTTTTAGTCGGTTAAAACGGCTTTAACTCAGGCGTATGCCAATGCCTGATCCAGATCGCGGAGGATGTCTTCGACATTTTCCACGCCAACCGAAAGGCGCACCAACCCATCGGTAAGGCCGATTTTCAGGCGTTCCTCGCGCGGCACATTGGCGTGAGTCATGCTGGCCGGGTGTTGAATCAGGGTGTCGGTGTTGCCCAGCGAAACGGCGAGGGTCATCATTTTAACGTGGTTGAGCAAAGCTTCACCGGCTGCCAGTCCGCCCTTCAGTTCGAAGGACATCATCCCACCGAAGGCGTACATTTGCTTTTTTGCCAGTTTGTGATCGGGGTGAGATTCCAGTCCCGGATAAAAGACCCTTGCAACTTTGGGATGGTCTTCCAGATAACCGGCAACCTGCATGGCATTTTCGCAATGGCGCTGCATGCGCAGTTCAAAGGTGCGCAAACCCAAATTGGTCAGCCAGCAGTCGAAGGGGGCAGCCGTTCCGCCAAGCGTCTTGAGCAGGCTGGTGAGGGGGCCGTGTACCCAATCCACATGGCGACTGACAGCTGCTCCACCGACGATGGTGCCGTGACCGGACAGGTATTTGGTGGTGGAGTGCAGGACAACATCGGCTCCCAACGAGAGCGGGCGCTGAGCATATGGGCTGGCAAAGGTGTTATCCACCATCACCCAGGCGTTGTGGTGGTGGGCAATTTCGGCTACGGCTTTGAGGTCCACAATCGCCATGGTGGGGTTGGCCGGGGTTTCCACATAGGCCAGCACGGCGCTGGGGTTTTGCTCAAAGGCCTGCTGCCAGGCCTGCGGCTGCAGATCACGCAGCCAGACAACCTTTACGCCGTAACGCGGCAAAATTTGATCAAGAAAAGTGAAAGTCGCGGCGTAGAGGGCCTCCTGGGCGATAATCGTATCACCGGCTTTGACCCGCGCCAGAATGGCGGTGGTGATGGCAGCCATACCGGTGGCAAACACCTGACCGGCGACAACCTCGTCAGGGCTGCGCTGCGGTTGAGCGCGCAGGAGGTCCAATCCTTCCAGGGCGGCAATTTTGCCCGCCAGTTGAACCTGATTTGGATTTTTGATGCGCGTGTAGGTGAATCCGCTGTCTTCTCCTTTGAAGATTGCGGCACCCGTAGCCACATCCGGAAAGCCGAAGGTTGAAGTCTGGAAGATGGGTGCCACGTGCGCGTGGTAGGGGTTTTCCCCTTCGTTGAAGTGATTGACCAGCGTACCAATGCCCTGTCTGGAATCAAAGTTCCCCATTCGTTTCTCCTGATTAAGGTAGAGTGATAGGAGTATTATATCGCCGATTGTGTTTTCTGCCTCAGGACGGCGGGCATAATCGCCGGCAGACTTCCTCAAACGTTGCGGCGTCTGCCAGCGCCAGCAAGGTATCACCCGGCTCGATGACTGTGCCGCCGCTGGGCATCACAAAATCGTTTTGACGGGCAATTAAAACCACCAGAAAATCATCCGGCAGGCCGAGTTCTACAATGGCTTTTCCCGCCATCGGCGAATTCGGCGGTACTGCCAGTTCCTTCAATTCGCTTTTGAAACCGCCGACCGGGGTGAATTCAATTGGATAAATCCGTTTGGGGGCGGCCGGCGCATCCAGTTTTAACCAGCGTGCCGCCGGTGTGATGGTGGTGCCCTGAAACAGCACCGAGGTGAGCACCACAAAAAAGACAATGTTGAAAATCAAGTCAGCCTGCGGGATTTGTGCCAGCAGTGGAAAAGTTGCCAGAATAAT
This sequence comes from Bellilinea sp., assembly GCF_053501535.1. Lineage (NCBI taxonomy): Bacteria > Bacillati > Chloroflexota > Anaerolineae > Anaerolineales > Anaerolineaceae > Bellilinea > Bellilinea sp. The sequence continues at coordinate 8,441 of NZ_JBRCOK010000004.1, forward strand.
GGGTACCGCACCGCGCAGTCCAACCCATGAGATGAACAACTTTTCCCGAAAGGCAAACTGGCTGCCGATCAGGGCGATTAAAACGCTGAGCGGACGGGCAAGCAGCATCAAAGCAGCGGCAATCAGCAATCCGCTGCCGGTAACCGAAACCAGCCGCGAAGGAAAGACGAGCAGACCAAGGGTGAGGAACATGGCAATTTGCATCAACCAGGCCAGCCCGTCATGAAAGCGCAGCAAACTGCGGCGGTGAATGAACTCGCGGTTGCCCAGCACAATGCCGGTCAAATAAACGGCCAGAAAGCCGCTGCCGCCGAGAATGGTGGTGATTCCAAAGGTGAGGAAAACCAGCGAGAGGGTGAGTACCGGGTAAAGCCCCTCGTACCCCAGGCGGATGTGGTTGATCAGCCAGACCATGATCCGCCCCATGAGCAGGCCGATCAGCGCGCCAACCAGCATTTGCAGCGCAAATAAGCCGATCAGGTTGAGAGGGGAACGGTTGGGGAATTGAATCAACTGAATGATGCCGACGGTCAGGAAGATGGCCATCGGGTCGTTGCTGCCGGATTCCATCTCCAGCAGCGGCTCCAGGCGGCCTTTCAAGTTGATGCGGCTGGAGCGCATGGCGGCGAACACGGCGGCGGCGTCGGTAGAGGCGACGATAGCGCCCAGCAGCAGACCCTCGGCCAGCGTGAAATCGAGCGCAGCGTGGGCGAAAAGGCCCACCAGCGCGGCGGTGGCCGCCACGCCCAGCGTGGACAGCGACAAGCCGGACCACACCACTGGGCGGATGTCGTCCCAGCGCGTGTCGAGGCCGCCGGAGAACAGAATGAGCACCAGCGCCAGCACGCCCAACAATTGGGCCACCCACGGGTCGTTGAGCGAGCTGAGGCCCAGCGGCAGCTCGGAGACGGCGATGCCGATGCCGATGAACAGCACGAAAGCCGGCACGCCCAGCAGCGCCGACGCCTTGCTGGCGGCAACGCTGAGCAGCACCAGCACGGCGGCGATCAGCAGAACCAGTTCGACGGGCAGCAAACGCTCCCCCTCCTGTAGACTGAACCAGCGTTTAGCGCTTCGTCCGGTAAATCCCCGTTATTGTTCAACCTCACCCCCTAACCCCTCTCCGTTTGGAGAGGGGGAGACCCACGTCGGCGGGGCGGGGGCAGGGTCAGCACGGCCGATCAAAGACTTGTATCAGACAGAGCGTTTATGGCGCAGCAGCCAGGTGTAGAGTTTGGGGTTGGCGTAGGTCTGCGTCCACGAGTCGTGGCCAACGCCCTGGTAGATCGTCAGGCGGGCTTTGCCGCCGGCCTGCCTGACGGCCTGCACCATTACGCGCGACTCGCGCGGGTGCACGACACTGTCTTTGCTGCCGTGAAAGGCCCACACCGGCACATCCTTGAGCCGGTCGGCCATCCAGGGCAGGCCGCCGCCGCACACCGGCGCGATGGCGGCGATGCGCTGCGGGCAGCGGGCGGCCAGATACCACGTACCGAAGCCGCCCATGCTCAGGCCG
>NZ_JBRCOK010000005.1:0-10766 GCF_053501535.1 Bellilinea sp.
AAGGACTGCACCGGCGAGAAGGTGAAGATTGCCAGGGCTTTATCCATTGTATTTGTCATTGGTTCCATCCTTTCACCCCCACTACATTGCCCATCTTTAACCATCTTCGCAGTTCAGTGTAATCATGAGTATCGCCCGCCAGTTTTGCCGGCAGCAGGGTGAACAGAAGATGGTATCCTTCCGTGGTTTTGAACACCCTCGCCCAAACCGGCGAAGCCTGCCGCGGGCTGATACCTCCCAGCCAGTTTTGTTTGGGGAAGCGGCGCATCAGGTCGGCTACGGCCTCTACCCCATTTCTGGCGTTGATTTGGCTCAACAATCGTATTTCGGCATTCATGGCTGCAGAGGGAAATTCGGTAGGCTCTTCGGGTAATTGCGTCACGGCAATTCCTTTCTCGCCAGCCAAAGCTTGAGCCTGCCGAACCGCAGAGCGGACAACAATTTGAATAAATTTCGTGATTTCAGATTCGTTTTTTGGGAAAACCGGCACTAATTGCGGGTCACTGCTTTTCACCACCTGCAGACTGCCCATGCCGCGCCGTGAGCGCAGTCCCACCCCGCCCAAAGTCAGCGCCAGGTTGAGCGCCATGCAGGCATTCGCCCAGATCAAATCCGGGCAGGTTGGGCGCGCGCTCATCGTCAAACGGAAGGTCTGACCGGCATCAAAAGCATTTCTGCGCCCGGCAGACTTATGCGGCAGAATGGGGTGGGAAGACCACTTTAAGTTCCCGCTGATGCGCAGGCTGATCGGCGAGCCGCTGTCCGTACTGCCAAATACGGCCTCCTCCAACGCCCGAACCGCACCCAGATTTTTATCCCCCACCACCCCGCCGAGCGCGGCGCGGTACCAGTAGCGCATCGCCCCGCGAAACGAGGGCGGGCGCAGTTCCGGCGGCTGACCGCTGCGCGGGTCGCTGCCGCCCAAAAACAGCGGCGTTACCGTCATCAACTCAATTGCTACCTTCCGCATGCTTTACTCCTTTCTCCGGTTTAGAATACTTTACCGCAAGGCGTGACCCGCCGCTACGGTAAAAATGACCAATTTTTCTTAGGAACTTTTTCCTAATCCTCTCCGCGAAACAACGGGGCAAACTCGGCAATGAACACGGCACGGTTGACCGGCATGCCCAGCCAGCCCTCGCAGGCGCGGTACACCGCCGTCAGTTGATTGGCCACCGTGCGCGGGCTTTTTCCCAGCCGGCGGGCAAGCGCGGCATTATCCAGCCCCTCGCGCACCAGCAGTTCCGCCGCTCGGCGCTGAGCTTCCGTCAGGCGTTCGTTCCAAAATACGCGCTTGCGGCGCAGGCTCTCCCCGTCACTGATCTGAGCGTGCCGGCGCAGCGCCTCCCATGGATCGGTTGATTCTTGCAGCAGCAGATGTGCTGAAGCCGCCTCGTCCCAGCGCAAAAAGGGAACCTCGACCACCGTAAAACGGTCCTCGGCCGCCGGGTGCAGTCCCTTGACCGCCCCGCCCCACGGCGCCGATGAAATCATATGCCAGATGCGGTCCTCGCGCCCAAAGAGCAGCTGCGCCGCCACCATGCCGAAAACCGCCATGGTCTTACGCCCGCTCACCAGGCTGAGGTGTACCCGCTGACCGGCAAAGCGCGCCGCCCGAATGTGCGCATACAGCGCGCGCAGCAAAGCCCAGATATCGGCCTGCGTGGCAATATCCAGCACCGGGCGGTTGTTTTCGCTGAGCGGCATCAGGCGCAAACGCAGCCCCGGGTAGGCAACTGGAAACTCCCCGGCCAAAGTTTGCGCCGCCTGCAAAATGGGCTGCGCCTGTGTATGAATGACGACCACCTCTTCTATCGGGTAACCCTGCTGCAAAAGCCAATCCAACAGCCAGGTAACCCCCTGCGGCTCGCTGCTAAGCGTGGAAATGAGAAGATCACCCATGAATTACATTTTGTAATTACATCACCGATTCAGAAAACAAACCCAAACAAAACCAGTTTAGCCAAAAACCCGCCCTTACGCAAGCCAAAGGGACGCCGAATTTTCGGAACGCACGCATAAACCCTGCCAGTCATTTTCGCTCATAGAGCAGCCTGCCTTTTGTTAGAATTTCGCACAAAAAGGTATCTTTCTTTTGGATAGCAGCCTGTACTTCTGCGGGTGTCTTTACAACCAGATCTACCGGAAAGGCACGCGGCCGCATCAATCGAGAAACCAGCAAAAAACGCTCCGCCGCCGGCAAGTCAGTATCCATGATAATCAGCAGATCCACATCACTGTCGGGCGTCGGATTGCCATGTGCGTACGACCCGAACAAAATGATTTTATACGGGCGCAGTTCGCGCACCAGCCGCTCCACCACCTGCGGCAGGCTTTCAGCGACCGGCGGAAAACCGCGCGGCGCCGTTTTCTCATCCAGCCATCCTTCTTTCACCGCTCAAACCTCCAAGTGGATTATAACCCCAATCCGGCTAAGAAAAAGAATGTTTGGATGGGCAAACAGCCAGGAAGAAATGACCGGTCAGGATGAACTTCTCTCACCCTTGACGGTAACGTTTAGGTATTAATTCCTAAGCATTTTTAGGTATTTCTTCTGTTTGTCCGTGCACCGAAATCTTATATAATGAAAGCAGTTCGTTGTTTTCGGCCGCTTTGGCCGCTTCAGTGGGGATTGGTTCACAGGAGGTTTTCATGCCGTTGAATCTGGAATATACCGGTCATCCATTTTACGATGTCGGGCTGGCGACGCTGACCGCCTTTGCCCGCAAACAGCATCCCGCCGAGTTGGAGCCGGCCGACCTGCAGGCGGCTGCCGACTACATGAAGAAGAACTACGTGGTCAACCCGCTCAAGTCCTTCCTGACGGTGGCTTTTCCCAATTCGGGTTTCACCCAGCCGGCTTACGAAAAACAACCCGAAAAGCGCGTGATTTATGCCGATGCCACCCTGTACGCCTTCAACGCTCCCGCCAGCGGGGAGCTCGACCCGCTCAACAGCCGGCCGGCGGCTGATGCGCGCTACGATGTCAAAGGCGAACTGCCGCCCGGGCGTGCTTTCCGCCAGCACCTGCCCCTGCTCACCGGCGAGGGGGTGATCAACTTCTTCCCCTACGGCGACGCCGGTCTGCCGCTTTCCGGGGTGAGCATGCTGGCCGTGCAGGCGCTGCCGCTGGGCTGCGCCAAGGTGAGCGGACGGCTGCTGGCCGTCCACAGCGATTCGCCCGCTCTGCTGCTCTACTTTGCGCGCACCTTTTTGGAAACCAACCGCCGGAATATCCAGCTGGCGCAAACCGCTGGCGATTCCAAGCTGCCCGAAACCAGCCCCTATCAGCCGCGCACCCTGCTGATTGACCTGCTGCACGCCGCCGTCCGTCAGGCGGAAGACCGCGCCGCTGACCAACCCCTCACCCTGACCGCCTACCACTTCACCAACAGCGGACAGGGCGCCGAGCTGCAAATTTACCCGCTGCCCCTCGAAGTGGGCGCTTTCCTGCGCGCCGCCGCCGGCCCCGCCTACCGCGCCCAGTGGGAGGCTCTGGTGCAGCGCGGCTGGCAGCTTCCCCGTAGCGGGAAGGAGAATCAGCCGCACTACAATCGGCTCTACGAAGACCTGTTCAGCCTGCCCGATGCGGCGCCCGTCTTCCTCCGCCGCTACTTCTTGCGCCGCCCGGCCAGCCGCAAAGACAAACTCGACCCCACCACCGAATACGACACCCGCCGCGAGGCAAACCTCATTTCCTGGTCGCTGACCGAACTCTTCTTAAGAAAGGTGATGCAAATGGAAAAAGAACGCATTGACTCAATCCGCTCGCTGGGCGATCAGCTCGCCCAATATGTGCTGCAAAGCAACGACCGCTCCTTCTTCAACACGTTTTGGATGGCGCGCAATTACGGACAGGTGCGCGCCGCGCTCATTCGTGCCTCGGCCCGTCAGGTGCGTAACCAGCACCCGCCGCTCATCGGGCTGGATCAATTCCTGAACGTCTTTGAGCAGTATGAGGACGTTCCCAACGGCGACTGGCGGCTGGGGCGCGATCTGGTGCTGATTCGCATGCTGGAACGGCTTTACGCGCAGGGCTGGCTGCAGCAGCACGCCGAAGAACTCCCCGAAGCCGAAGAAGACGCCGCCCAAGAAACCGATTAACCCAAAATACTCAATCCTTTCACCCATTCACAGGAGGAATTCAGCCATGTCTTTCGTCACCGGTTTGATTTTGATTGACGCCCCCGCCTCGGCCCTCAACAATCTGGGCAACATCCCCGGCAGCCTGACCGATAACGCCGTCGGCGTGAAAGCCATCAACACCCGCGAAGGCGCCTACCCCTACGTTTCGGCGCAGGCCTTCCGCTACTGGCTGCGCGAAACGATCCGCGAACAGGTTGCCGAATGGCAAAATTCGCCCGTCTTTCGCGAAAAGAAAATTGCCTACACCGACGCCAACCCCATCCTCTACTGGGATGACGACCTGTTCGGTTACATGCGCGCTCCCTCAAAACAGACCGAAGCCGTTCAGCAGCGCGAACAGAGCGGGCTGGTTAGCAACGCTACCCCCACCGCCGAAACGGTCACCCGCGTTTCCCCCTTCCGCGTCAGCACCCTGGTTTCGCTCGGCCCGGTTCGCCTGATCAACGACTTCGGGGTCATGGCGCGTCAGGAGGGCGACCCCGTTCCGCACGAGCATCAGTTCTACCGCGCCACGCTGCAGGGGCTGTTCTCGCTTGATCTCAACGCCGCCGGCACCTTTACCTATGCCGACCGCACCGGCTACCTCAATCTGGATGAGCCGCGCATCCGCCTGGCAGAACAAAAGCAGCTCCAGCACCTGCCGGCGCTCAAAGCCTACCGCCTGCCGACCGCCGAACGCCTGCAGCGCGTGCGCGCTTTGTTCAGCGGCCTGGCGGCGCTCAGCGGCGGCGCCAAACAAACCCTGCACTACACCGATGTCAGCCCGGATGTGGTCTTTCTGGCGGTAACCCGCGGCGGCAACCACATCTTCGGCCACATCTTCACCGGTCAGGGCGAGCGCGCCGCGCTCAACCTGCCCGCCCTGGAAGAAGCCCTCACCGTCCACCGCGAGGACATCCTCTCGGATGTGTACGTCGGCTGGGTGCAGGGCTTTCAGGATGCCGAACGCAGCCGCCTTCTGGACGCGCTGCAGCACAGCCCCGCCCTGGCCGCCTGGCAGGGCCGCCTGCACGTGGATCACCCCCGCCGCGCTTTCGAGGCGCTCAGCTCGGCGCTGGAAAGCCACCCCGAGTGGCTGGAATGAACCGCGCAGGAGGCACGCCCATGCGCGTCCTGAAAATCACCGCCGAAGGGCTGACCACGTCCTTCCGCTACCCCTATTACATGATCGGCGTGCAGCCCACCTACGAGATGCCCCCGCCCGCCACGCTCTACGGCCACATTGCCGGCGCATTGGGCGAGTGGTTCGACCCGCGCGGCGTGCGCTTTGCGGTGCGCTTTTCCTACCGGCGCAAACACACCGAGCTGGAAACCACCTACATCCTCTCCGCCGCTAGCGGCAGCCTGAAGGGCTTTCCCAACACCCCCAAAACGCTGGAAGGCGAGGCCAACCCGCTCAAACGTGAGATCCTCTTCTTTCCGCGCCTGACGCTCTACCTCAACCGCCCGGAATGGGAAAGCGCCTTCCGCAGCCCGCGTTACGCCGCCTGTCTGGGACGCTCGCAGGACCTGATCACCTACACCAAGGTGGAAACGCTGGAAATGCAGCCGGTTGAGGCGGCCTATTTTGAAAACACGCTGCTGCCCTACGATTTCGTCCGTTTTAGCCTGGCCGGGCGCAGTGTGCTCATGCCGCGCTGGCTGGATACCACCCGCCAGCGTCACCCGCTTTTCGAGCGCTACCTCATCCTGCAGCGCCGCATTCACACCCGCAATTTAATGCTGCCCGCCGATGCCGCCCTGCCGCCCATTTATGCCGACCCCGGCGAGCCGCGTATCGAGGATGACCCGCTCGGGCTGGTCTTTCACACCTGGGTGGAGGATTGAGCCGTGCTGCCCCCCTGCCAGCCGCAAGGTTTGCACCATCTCTGGGCAAAAAGCCCTCCGCCCGGCAGCTCCGCCGGTCAAAGTCTGGCGGAGCATACCTGGCTGGTCCTGGCCCGGCTGGCCGACCTGATTCACCTGCGCCCCCATCTGCCGCAAACCCTGGGTGTACCGCGTTTGTGGCACATCCTCTTCTGGGCAGCCTGGCTGCACGATTTCGGCAAAGCCGCCCGCGGCTTTCAACAGGTGCTGCGCGGCAAAGCCCGCCGCTGGAACTACCGCCACGAGGTGCTCTCGCTCGCCTTTGTGGACTGGGCTTCCGCCGATCTGGAAGCCGATGAGCAAATTTTGCTCGCCGCCGCAGTTGCCACCCATCACAAAGACTGGCACGAACTGGACGACTACCGCACCCCGCCGGACGAAGACAGCGACCCGCTCCCCGCCATGCTCGAGGAGCTCGACCCCGCCGACATCCCCCTCCTCTACCGCTGGATCGAAACCTGCGCCGCTGCCTGGCGGGACGCGCTCGACCTGCGCCCCTGCGGCGTGGAAATTCCCTCCCTGCCCGAATTGCGGCAGGCACAGGCCGGCCTGCGGCCCAAAAGCATCCGCCGCCGGCTGCAGGCCATTCAGCAAACCGTGCTGGAATGGGAGGAACAGGCCTACCGCGCCGGCAGCCGTGAGGAGATGGCGCCGGTTTTCCGCCCGGCCATTGTACTGCGCGGCCTGATGATTCAATCCGACCACCTCGCCTCGGCCGGCAGCGATTCGCTCCCCGCCCGCATCGAAGCCGTCCCCGCTCTGCTGGCTGAGCTGCGCAGGCTCTCGCAAGGCAGCTTTCAGTTGTACGCCCACCAGCAGGCCGCCGCCCAAACCCCGGGCAGCGCGCTGCTGATTGCCCCCACCGGCAGCGGCAAGACCGAAGCCGCTCTGCTGTGGGCCGCCCATCAGCAGCCGCCGCGCCTGTTTTACACCCTGCCCTTTCAGGCCAGCATGAACGCCATGTTCGACCGCCTGAATGCCCTGCTGCCCGGGCGGGTGGGGCTGCTGCACGGGCGCAGCAGCCTCGCCCTCATGCAGCGGCTGATGGATCAATCCTACACCCCGCAGGAGGCCGCCCGCCTGGCGCGCCAGCTGAACGACCGCGCCGCGCTCGGTTACTACCCGCTGCGCGTCTTCAGCCCTTACCAGATGCTCAAGGCATCCTTTCAACTCAAAGGTTACGAAACCCTGCTCGCCGAATTCAGCGAAGCGGCTTTCATCTTCGATGAAATGCACGCTTACGAGCCCAGGCGTCTGGGAATGATTGCGGCTACCATCCAGTTTCTGGCGCAGCATTACGGCGCGCGTTTCTTCGTCATGTCGGCCACCCTGCCGCACATGCTGCGCCGCCAGCTGCGCCAGCGGCTGAACGACCCCCCCGTGCTGCGCGCCGAACCGCAGCTCTGCCGCCGCTTTCAGCGCCACCGCCTTCACCTGCTGGAAGGCGGCCTGCTGGACGAAGAAAACCTGCAGCGCATCTGCCGCAGCGTGCAGGCGGAAAACCTGCAGGCGCTGGTGGTGTGCAACACCGTCCAGCGTGCCCAGCAGGTCTGGGAACGGCTGCGCTCCAGCCTGCCGCCGGGCATTCCCCTTTTTCTGCTGCACAGCCGCTTTTGCATGCGCGACCGCCTGCGCCACGAAAACGCCATCCTTCAGGCGGCCGGGCTGGGCAGCCGCCGTCAGCCGCTGGTGGTGGTCGCCACTCAGGTGGTGGAAGTCAGCCTCAACCTTGACCTGGACGTACTGTACAGCGACCCCGCCCCGCTGGAAGCCCTGCTGCAGCGCTTTGGACGGATCAACCGGCTTGGCCTGCGTCCCCCGGCCGCCCTGTACGTCTTCACTCAGGATGAAAAGGTCTTCGGTTACGTCTATCACCCCCGCGAGCAAATCTCCCGCACGCTCGACCTGCTGAAGGAACGCACCGCCCCCGCCAGGCCCAACGGTTTGCTGCTGGATGAAAGCGCCCTGCCCGGCTGGCTGGATGAGGTCTATCAGGACAGCCTGCTGGCGCGTTGGGAACAGGACTTTGAAGCCTCATTGCAGGAATTTGAGGAAAACTTCCTCGCCGCCCTCAAGCCCTTTCATTCCGATCAGGCCCTCGCCGGGCAGTTCAACCGCCTGTTCGATTCGCTGGAGGTGCTGCCCGAAGCGCTGTACGACGAGTACATTCAGGCTCAGGAGGAGTACCGCTACCCGGATGCCGACCGCCTGCTGGTGCCGCTGGGCTGGTGGCAGGTGCAGCGCTTGCGGCAGATGGGCGTGGTCATGGAGGGGGATGAACGCCTGCCGCCGGTCGTCCGCCTGCCTTACGACGAAATACTCGGCCTGCAGCTGCCGGGCAGCGGGATGACCCCCAGCCCGCCGGACGCCGATCAGGCAGAGGATTTCGATTAAACGGCCGGCAGTGCGGCCGGTGGGGGATGAATCGGTCTATTGATCCAATGACTATACGAAATGGAGGAAACCATGCCCATTATTCAGCACCTTATCGTGGATGAATTTGGCGCCTTCATCGGCAAACACAGTGAACGCATCATCGTCACCAAGGGCGAGCAGAAACTTACCCAGGCCCCCCTCGTCCATCTCGAATCCATCCTCATCGCCAGTTCCGGCGTCAGCCTCAGCGCCGACGCCATCCGCGAATGCACCCAGCGCGGCATCCCCATCTTTTTTGTCAGCGGCAGCGGCAGCCCCTATGCCGCCCTCTACAGCGCCGGCCTGACCGGCACGATTGCCACCCGCCGCGCCCAGCTGCGCGCCTACGATACCACCCTGGGCCTGGATATGGCTCTGGCCATGGGCAGCGGTAAATTACAAAATCAGGCCAACCTGCTCAAGTACATCGCCAAGTACCGCAAAGAAACTCAGCCCACACTGTACGAAGAACTGCGCCGCACTGCCCTGGAAATTGAAGACCAGCTGGTGGAACTGGCCCAGTACCGCACCCTGCCCGAATTTCGGGAAGGCAGCCTGACCGTCGAAGCCGTGCGCGATCAGCTGCTCGGCATTGAAGGCCGCGCCGCCGAACGCTACTGGAGCGCCGTAACCCAAATTCTGCCCGAAAAATACGCCTTTCCCGGCCGATTGCGGCGCGGCGCCGCCGACCCGGTCAACTCGGCGCTCAATTACGGTTACGGCATTCTTTACGGTCAAATTGAACGCGCCCTGGTGCTGGCCGGTTTGGACCCCTACGCCGGATTTCTCCACGCCGACCGGCCCGGCAAACCTTCCATGACGCTCGACTTCATCGAAGAATTTCGCGCCGTCGTGGTGGACCGTACCATCTTCGGCATGGCCAACCGCGGCATCCCCTTTGCACAGGACGAAGACAACCGTCTGAGTAAGGACTTCCGCCGTCAGCTGGCCGAAGCCATCCTTAACCGTTTGGAAAGCAGTGTGGAATACGAAAACAAACGCCACCTGCTGCGCAATGTGATTCAAATTCAGGCGCGCCACCTGGCCGCCTGCCTGCGCGGCGAAAGACCCGCCTACCAGCCGTTCACCCTGGCGTGGTAACCGGCATGAAGGAGAAAATTCCCAATCTCATTCTGATTTACGACATCCCCGATGACGCCAAACGCACCAAAATTGCGGATGCCTGCCTGGATTACGGTCTTGACCGCATTCAATACAGCGCTTTTTGCGGCTGGCTGCCCAACAGCCTGCAGAATGAACTGCTCCAAAAAATCCGCCGCATTCTGGGCAAAAAGCCCGGCAATGTGCAGCTCATCCCCATTTGCAATGAGGACTGGCGCAAACGCAAAGTCATTGATCAAACCGCAAAGGAAACCTGAGCCATGCCTGTCGAAATTCCCGAAGAAGACCTGTACGAACTGCAGGCGCGCCTGCGCCGGCGGGATGAAGAAGCCCCGCTCATGGTCACCGACCTCAAACAGTGGATTTACTGCCGGCGCATCCTGTACTACCTGACCTGCCTGCCGGATGTGCGCCCCACCACCTACCTGATGGAAGTTGGCCGTCAGGAAGGCGAACTGGAAGAAAGCCGCGAACTGCGCCGCGCCTTCAGCCGCTACGGGCTGGAAAATGGGCGCAAAGAATTCCGCCTGCACCTCAGCTCGGCGCGGCTGGGCCTGCGCGGCGTGGTGGATATGGTCATCTGGCTGGATGAAGAGCAGCCGCCCGAGGTCATACCGGTGGACTTCAAATTCAGCCGCACGGTTGGCGCTCATGTGCAGCTGCAGCTGGCCGCCTACGCCCTGCTGCTGGAAGAAGCCAGCGGCCGCCCCGCCCGGCGTGGATTTATCTACCAGATTCCGCTGCGCAAGGCGGTTGAGGTGTCCTTTTCAGCTGCCCTGCGCCGCAAGCTGGAAAAAACCCTGCACGAGATGCGTCAGGTGATGCAGGGGGAGCAGCTGCCGCCGCCGGCTCGTAAATTTTCTCAATGCGCAGTGTGCGAGTTCCGCCGTTTTTGCAACGATGTGTCGCCGGCAGTGTAGTTTTCGCAAAACTCGCCGTTTTTTGGACAAAAAACGATTTGCGAAAATGGGAGGATTGCGTTTATAATCAAAAACAGAAAAAGGGCCGCAGAACCGCCCGAATTCGCGCGGAAAGCGAAAAAGCGGTAAAAAAACGGGCAAAAAACGGCGTTGCACCCCCTTCGATCCGCTTGTGGATACTGAAACATTCAATTCCGGCGACAAAGTCCGTTTCATAGCGAAGTTGCACCCCCTTCGATCCGCTTGTGGATACTGAAACAAAATCAATCCGTCCGGCTGATTGATTCAGCACAAAGT
>NZ_JBRCOK010000006.1:0-28400 GCF_053501535.1 Bellilinea sp.
CGCCGACTCAGGCACCCCAGCCTACTCAACCCCCGGCGCAACAACCCACCCAGCCGCCGGCTGAACCGCAGCCAACCCAACCGCCGGCTGAACCAGAAGAATTCATTCTGGGTATGCTGCTGGTTGGTCCTTACAATGACCGAGGTTGGAGTCAGGCACATTACGATGCCGGTTTGTATGTCGAAAAGAAGGTGCCCGGTGTAAAGTTGATTTACATTGACAAAGTCAACCCGGCTGACCGTCCCGGAACCACCTCAGAACAGCTGGCGGAGGATTTGCTTTCAAAGGGCGCAAAGTTGATTATCTTCAACTCGGATGATATGAAAGACGGCGCCATCAACTTTGCCCGCAAGCATCCGGATGTGCCGATCATTCACGCTTCTGGTGATACCTCATGGAAAGAAGGCGTGAATTACATTGAATTCCCCAAATTCGGCAACACGATGGGGAAGATGGAATACGGCAAGATGATCGCCGGTTGTGCGGCTGCGCTGACCACCAAGACCGGCCAAATCGGTTACCTTGGGCCGCTCATCAATGACGAAACCCGCCGGCTGACCGCTTCGGCTTATCTGGGTGCCAAATACTGCTATGAGAAGTATGCCGGCAAAGACCCTGCCGCCTTGAAATTCAAAGTCACCTGGATTGGCTTCTGGTTCAATATCCCTGGCTTCACAGCCGACCCAACTCAGGTGGCGGATGATTTCCTGAACAGCGGCTATGATGTGGTCATTTCCGGTATTGACACCACCGAAGCGCTGGTGCAGGCCAGCAAAGCACGGGCGGCCGGAAAAGAAGTGTGGGCAGTGCCGTATGATTATGAAGGCGCTTGCGCCGAAGCACCGGAAGTGTGTTTAGGTGTTCCGTACTTCAACTGGGGGCCTGCCTACCTGCGGGCTGTTGAACAGGTCAAGGCCGGCACCTTCAAATCCTACTTTGAGTGGCTTGGTCCAGATTGGACGAACATCAACAATCATGATACTTCTGCGGTTGGCTTTGTGTTTGGTGATGCACTCAGCGCAGATGCCAAAGCCAATGTGGAAAAATTCATAGCGGAACTGGCGGGTGGCTTAAACCTGTTTGTCGGTCCGCTGAATTATCAGGACGGCACACCCTTCCTTGCTGAAGGTGAAGTCGCCACCGATCTGCAAATCTGGTATTTGCCGCAATTGCTGGAAGGCATGGAAGGTCAGAGCGTTCCCAGCAACTAACCGTTCATTTTTTGAAAGGAGGGGCTGCCGCACCTGCGGCAGCCCCGTATTGAAAATGTGAGCCAGCCCCGAGGACTTATTGCGTTAGAAAGTTGAATGCTGCATGAAGGTTGAACTGATTCATATCCACAAGCATTTTGGTGCAGTTCATGCAAATAATGATATTACCCTGACGGTTGAATCCGGGAAAATTCAGGGGATTCTGGGTGAAAATGGCGCGGGTAAAAGTACGCTGATGAAAATCCTCTCCGGGTATATTCAAGCCGATTCTGGGGAAATTCGGCTGGATGGTCAACCGGTAAAAATCAACTCTCCTTCGGATGCAATCCGGCTGGGCATTGGTATGCTTCATCAGGATCCGCTGGACTTCCCTCCGATGCGGGTGGTGGATAACCTGCTGATCGGTCATGAAGGTGGTTTGTTCCCCAACCGGCGTGAAGTTGTGCGCGCCTTTAATGATTTACAAAGCCAGTTTGGGTTCAATATAGATCCATATGCTTATGTAGATTCGCTTACCGTAGGGGAACGCCAGCAGCTGGAAATCCTGCGGTTGTTGTGGTTGGGGGCGCGCGTGCTGATTCTGGACGAACCCACGACGGGGATCAGCGCATCCCAGAAGGAAAAACTGTTCGAAACCTTGCGAAAATTAGCCGCACAAGGAATGTCGGTTATTTTCGTGTCGCATAAATTGGAAGATGTCGAATTCCTGTGCGATCGAATTGCGGTTTTCCGAAAAGGTGAACTGGTAGGGGAGGTTGATCCCCCCTATGTTACCGATGAGTTGGTGAAATTGATGTTCGGGCGGGTGATCAGTCTGGAAGAAAAACGCCGTTACGAAACCTGTGATGTGTCCTTCCACCTGGATCATGTCACCATTGAAGATTATCGTTTGCAAATTCGGGATATCAATCTCTCCATGACATGCGGTGAGGTCATTGGTTTGGCTGGCATGGAAGGCTCCGGTCAGGTTCAGTTTTTACGTACCTGTGCGGGTTTAATTCGACCGGTGGCAGGGGAAATCAACCTTGGCGGTAAACGTCTGACCGGCAAGCCGTACCGGGCTTTTCTGGAGGCTGGAATTGCCTATGTGCCTGCCTCCAGGATGGAAGAAGGTTTGATTCCCGGCCTTTCGCTGACCGAACATTTTATTCTGGCAGAGGAACAAAACGGCTTTTTCATTAACTTTGATAAAGCGCTGGCAACCACCCGTCAGCGAATTGAAGATTTCAACATCAAAGGAACTCCGGTCAGTACGGTTGAGTCGCTTTCCGGCGGCAATCAACAACGCGCTCTGCTGGCTATGCTGCGCAACCCGGTTAATTTATTGCTGCTGGAACACCCGACGCGGGGTCTGGATATTGAGTCGGCAATTTGGATTTGGGGAAAATTGAAAGATCGCTGCAAACAGGGAACAAGCATCATCTTTACCTCTGCTGACCTGGAAGAGATTCTTCAATACAGCGATCGAATTCTGGTCTTTTACGGGGGGAAAGTATCTCCCCCGTTGGATGCCGAATCCACTACCGTTGAACAGTTGGGTCAGTTAATCGGCGGAAAAGGTTTCTGAAAACCCATGCATAAGGTGACGGTATGACTATGATGAAGACATCCTCGCGCTGGAGCGGCATCGTTTATCAAACACTGGCGGTGTTGCTGGCGCTGCTGTTTACTACGGTTGTGATGTTGATTTCCGGGGCAGACCCGATTCAGGTTTATCACAACATCATGCTTGGGGCGGTGGGATCGCCAACCAAAATTGCTGATATTCTGGTAGCCTGGACACCTCTTCTGCTGGCTACCGCTGGATTGTTACTGACTTTTACGGCAGGCCTGTGGAACATTGGTATTGAGGGTCAAATCACATTAGGAGCAATTTTTACCACCTGGGCACTGCGCGTCTTACAGCCTACCGACTTGCCACCCACCGCGATTATGCTGATTGGTTTTCTGGCAGGGGCGTTGGGGGGCATGTTTTGGGCCGGGCTGGTAGCCTTACTCAAAATATTCGGCAATGTCAACGAAATTTTTGGCGGTTTGGGTCTGAATTTTGTTGCCACAGCCCTGACAATCTGGCTTATTTTTGGCCCATGGAAACGCCCCGGTGTCGGCTCGATGAGCGGTACTGAGCCGTTTCCACTGGAATTGTGGCTGCCAACGCTGCCGGGGTTTCGCCTCAGCCCTTGGTCACTGGCGCTTGGGATTGTTGCGATTACCCTGGTTTACATTCTATTGCGGGGAACCTATTTTGGGCTGCGTCTGAAGGCGGTGGGTCGTAACGGCAGAGCGGCTTTTTTGATGGGAATACCCACGACCAGATATATGCTGATGGCGTTCCTGTTGTGTGGTATCATGGCCGGACTGGCTGGTGCGACACAGGTTTTGGCCGTTTATCACCGCTTGATCCCCTCGATTTCATCGGGGTATGGCTTTCTGGGTATGATGGTGGCGATGCTGGTCAACTACCAAGCCCTTTGGGCTGCCCCGGTTGCTTTGTTTTTTGCGGCTTTGAATATCGGCAGTATCCAGTTACCAATTGTATTGAAACTGGACTCTTCCCTTTCCGGCGTGTTGCAGGGCTCGCTGGTCTTGTTTGTTTTATTAATGGATGGCGTCCGCCGCCGCCTGACACGTCCTCAATGAGGTCATGGTTATGGATACGCAAATTATCTTGATTGGTCTGGCCGGGGTTTTAGCCTCCTCTGCGCCGATTGTCTTTGCAACCATTGGGGAGACCTTTGCCGAACGCAGCGGTGTCATCAATCTTTCGCTAAACGGGACGATCCTCTTGACTGCTATGGCAGGTTTCGCTGTGGCGGTTAGTACCAACAGCCTCTGGTTAGGATTTCTGGCAGGGGCGTTAATTGGCGGTCTGGTGGCACTGATTGTTGCCTTTAGCAGCATTACCCTCAAGCAATCTCAGGTAGCGGTGGGTTTCATTCTGGCGCTCACCTGCCGGGATTTGGCGTATTATCTGGGAAATCCATTCATGGGGCTGCAGGGGCCGCGCGTTCCTTCTCTGCCGATCCCCGGTCTGGCGGATATTCCGTTGATTGGGGTGATTTTCTTTCAGCAGGATATTCTGGTCTATGCCAGTTTTCTCCTGATCATTGTTTCATATGTGTTTATTTTCAAGACCAGACCGGGGCTGATGCTGCAGGGAATTGGCGAAAAACCGGCGACGGCTTTTGTGCGCGGTGCAAACGTCAATCGGATGCGCTATTTTTACACCGTGCTGGGTGGTATGCTGGCAGGACTGGCAGGACCAATGTTTTCTTTGAGTGTTAAAGCCGGTTGGAAAGGCACCATTTCCGGACTTGACGGGTTCGGCTGGATTGCCCTGGCCCTGACCATTTTTGGCGGCTGGAATCCGCTGCGGGCGGCTTTTGGCGCCTACCTGTTTGGGCTGCTGCAGTGGCTCGGTCTGGTGTTGCAGCCCAGTTTACCCAACATCCCATCCCAGGTGTTGCAGGTGGCCCCCTTCCCGTTGATGATCCTGACTCTTTTGCTGGTCAATATCGGCAATGCCGAGTGGGTGGACCGTACACTGGCTGCTTTGCCGGAGAGAACCCGGAAATGGCTGGCGAATATTTTGCGTTCGCTGCGCACCTCGCCGCCGGCCTCCCTGGGTGTACCGTTTGAGAATGAATAAACAATCAAATTTCTATAAAAGGATGTCAATGTATGAGTGAATTTATCGGCTATCGTTGTTCTTTGTGCAATACAGAGTATGCGCCGGGGCAGGTGACCTATACCTGTCCCAAAGACGGTGGGAATCTGGATGTGGTACTGGACTATGCTGCCATCCGCCAGAAGTATGAGATTAATGATATTGTTTCACGCTCGGATTACTCCCTGTGGCGGTATTTGCCACTCCTGCCGGTCAAAGACCCCGGCGGCGAAGGCACACCGCTGCGCATGGCCGGTTGGACACCCACTTATTACCCGACCCGGCTGGCGGAGAAGTTGGGACTGCGGCATTTATGGATCAAGGACGAAGGTCGCAATCCAACGGCATCCTTCAAAGATCGGGCTTCGTCTGTGGTGGTGGCTCGGGCACGTCAGATTGGGGCTGAGGTGGTGGTGACTGCTTCAACGGGTAACGCCGGGGCAGCGCTGGCGGGAATGGCGGCGGCGGTTAGCCACAAAGCGGTCATTTTTGCCCCAAAGACGGCACCACCTGCCAAAGTAGCCCAGCTGCTGGTATATGGGGCTCAGGTGATACTGGTGGATGGGAATTACGACTCGGCCTTTGACCTGACCATTCAGGCTGCCGAAGAGTTTGGCTGGTACTGCCGCAACACGGGGTATAATCCCTTCACGGCGGAAGGCAAGAAAACAGCTGCTTTTGAAATTTGGGAAAATGTGATTCTCAATCTAAAAAGGGATTTACCTCCGCTGGCAGTATTTGTTTCGGTAGGTGATGGCAATATCATCTCCGGCCTGCATAAAGGCTTTAAGGATTTACATGCCCTCGGCTGGCTGGAAAAAATGCCGCGTATTTTTGGCATCCAATCCGAAAAGTCGGCAGCCGTTGCCAATGCCTTTTTCAAAGGAACGGAAGTGATTGAACCGGTGCAGGCTACCACCATTGCCGACAGCATCTCCGTAGATTTGCCGCGCGATGGGGTTCGGGCAGTTCGGGCAGCCCGCCAGACCGGTGGAGAATATCTCACTGTTTCGGATGAGGAAATCATTGCCGGTATTGGTGAACTGGGACCGCTGGGAATTTTTGCCGAGCCGGCCGGCTCGACTGCCTATGTGGGTTTGAAAAAAGCAATTGCATTGGGAAAGATAACACCGGAAGACCCGGTGCTGGTCATCAACACCGGCAGCGGCTTGAAGGACATCCGCGCTGCTATGCAAGCGGTGCCGGCTGCACCAGTGATTGAACCGAGCATGAGCGCGTTGAAAAAGCATCTTGGAATTTGAAGATCAACTCTTTAAGAAAAGAGGTGACGAACAATCACAAATGACTGAAAAACCTGTTTTTTCAATCATCGTACCCGTTTACAACGAAGCCAGCTGCCTGCATGAGCTGTATCGCCGCATGGTGGAGGTGATGGACAGAACCGGTAAACCGTGGGAACTGGTGTTGGTCAATGACGGGTCGGTGGATGAATCGCCTCAAATCATCCGTGAGCTGGCCAAAGCAGACCCGCGTGTAAGACCGGTCATGTTTGCGCGTAATTTCGGACATCAAATTGCGGTGACGGCCGGGCTGGATTATTCACGGGGCGATGCGGTGGTCATCATTGATGCTGACCTGCAAGACCCGCCGGAAGTCATTCTGGATTTGATTGAAAAATGGCGCGAAGGCTATGAGGTGGTTTATGCCGTGCGCGCTGAGAGGGAAGGGGAGTCTTTCTTCAAGAAATTCACTGCTTCACTCTTTTACCGACTGATTGCCCGAATCACCGATGTGGACATCCCAATGGATGCCGGCGATTTCCGGTTAATGGACCGTAAGGTGGTCAATGTGCTGAATTCGATGCGCGAACATCACCGCTTTTTGCGGGGAATGTCAGCCTGGGTGGGCTTTCGTCAGACTGGCGTACTGTACCGCCGTGCGCCGCGTTTTGCCGGTGAGACCAAGTATCCGCTGCGCAAGATGCTGCGTTTGGCGCTGACCGCCATTACCGGCTTTTCGTATTTTCCGCTGCAATTAGCAACCTATCTGGGTTTCATTGCAGCCGGGTTAGCCATTTTAGCCATTCCGGTGGTCATCATCCTGCGCTCCATTCAGGCTCAGGCATTTTTTGGGCAAGCCACCACCTTGATAGCCGTACTGTTCTTCGGGGGCGTTCAATTGATTTGCCTGGGTATTTTAGGCGAATACATTGGACGGATTTATGATGAAGCAAAAAACCGGCCGCTGTACATTGTCAGTGAAAGCCCGGAAGATTTTGAGAAAAAATTACAACTACAAAAAGAGGAGAAAACGAATGGCAACTATTGATTTAACCGTAATTCCAGAACGGAGAGAACGTGCGCTGCGCCGGGTAAAGGAACGCAACATCATCATCCCGACCTTTGCCCAAATGAAAAACCCCAATCTGATTCCCGATTCCATCAAAGAAGAATTGCGGAACATCGGCTTATGGGATGTGCATCCCCGCAACCTTTTCCGAATCACCTGGAAAAACGAACCGAAACCGTTTGGCGGGTTGTTCGGGGGCGTCAATTTCATCGAACTGCCTTCCAGCCTGACCGGTGTGCCAGCGCGCCTGATTGGTTTGGTGGGCAAGTGGTTCCCCACCGGTGCGCATAAGGTGGGAGCCGCCTTTGGCTGCCTGGTACCGCGGCTGGTCACCGGACAATTCGATCCCACCACCCAAAAGGCAGTGTGGCCTTCAACCGGTAATTACTGCCGTGGCGGCGCTTATGACTCGGCCTTGCTGGCTTGCCAGTCCATTGCCATTTTGCCGGAAGGAATGAGCAAGGAGCGTTTTGAATGGCTTTCCAAAATCGCAGGTGAAGTGATTGCCACCCCCGGCTCGGAGTCGAATGTCAAAGAAATTTTCGACAAGTGCTGGGAACTGCGCCGCTCGGGTGAAGATTTGATGATTTTCAATCAGTTTGAAGAATTTGGCAACTACCTGTGGCACTATGAGGTAACCGGTCACGCCATGGAAGAAGTTCTGCAGCAGGTAATGGGGCCGCGTGACAACTACCGCGGCGTAGCCCTGACTACCGGTTCGGCCGGGACGATCGCCTGCGGCGATTACATGAAACAGATTTTCCCGCGCAGTGTGATCGTTGCCAGTGAGGCTTTGCAATGCCCCACCCTGCTGGAAAACGGCTTTGGCTCTCACCGCATTGAGGGCATCGGCGATAAACACGTCCCGTGGATTCATAATGTCAAGAATACCGATATGGTTGTTGCCATTGATGACAATTCGGTGGTCAATTTGCTGCGGTTGTTCAATGAGCCGGCCGGACGTGAGTATCTGGTCAAGAAGGGTGTACCAGCCGAACTGGTGCAGCAACTCGATTTGTTCGGTTTCTCCGGCATTGCCAACATGCTTTCTGCCATCAAAGCCGCAAAATACTACGAGATGGGCGAAAACGACATCATGTTGTTCGTGATGACCGACTCGATGGAACTCTATTCCAGCCGAATTCAGGAATACCGCGAACAATTTGGCGAATTTACCCCGTTTGATGCCGCTGAGGCCTTTGCCCGTGATCTGCACGGCGAAACAACCGATCATCTGATTGAGTTGACCTACGCAGACCGCCGCCGCGTTCACAACCTCAAATACTATACCTGGGTGGAACAGCAGGGCAAGACTTACGAAGAAATTCTGGCGCAATGGTACGATCCCAATTACTGGACGGATATCCAGAAACAGGTGCCGGAAATTGACGCGTTGATTACCGAATTCAACGAACGCGCCGGTTTGCTGTAGCCCCTATTTTGCATTTGTCAGAGCAGGGGAGGGTGAATAGATACCATCCTCCCCTGCTTTATGCAATTTTTCAAGGAAAGCTGCCGGAGGGAGGCACCCAGCAATTCGATTAACTTTCGGCTATAATACGATTACCGGATGTCACGAGTGTATTCCCCGCTTCGTTCAATTGTCGGTGATGAAGCCATCATTCTGGTGGCGGTTCTTCCGCATCCCCGCGATCTGGAAATTGCCCGAGTTTTGGGGTGGTACCGTATTCCCTTGCGTTCATCGCCCAAAGTAATGAGTGTGGATTTTCTGGCCTTTTATCAGACGGCGGCCTTTGGTGAAGAAGAACGCTGGGGAGTTCATTACATTGCCGCAGTGCGTGGGCATGAGCTGACCACCCGGGCGGAATTGCTGAGGCATGAAGCCGATCACCCGCGCGCGCATGAGGAATATTACAAAATTCAACTGGGCGAATTGCAGAAGGTTGTACCGCCCATTCCTGCCAGCCACTGGCGGCGATTGACATTCCTTTACACAACCGGAGAGCGATTGAATCGTGCCTCAACACTGGAGGATTTGGTGGTCCGTGATGAAGAACGGCAGATTTTATGGCGTGGATTGCGCGAACGAGCGCTTCATCAGCAATCTTATTCTCCCCAGCAATTGCCAGAGCAGTTAGACGGGCTGGATGTGTTGCTTCTTTCGATGTTGGGGAAAGGCATCTCTTTGCTTGAATCCGCTGACGAGTATGTGACCGGCGATGATTAGTTTGTTGGGACAGGCAAGAAGGAGGTATGGATGAAAACACTCTTGAAAGGCGGTACGCTGGTAACTGCATCCGAGATGTTTCGGGCAGATATTTTGATCGAGGACGAAAAAATCGCCTTGATTGGGTTAGATTTAGCCGTCGCTGAAGACACTATGGTTTTGGATGTCAGCAACCGCTTGATTCTGCCGGGCGGGGTTGATCCCCACACCCACTTTGATTTGCCCATGTTTGGAACGGTTTCTTCGGATGATCATTACACCGGTCATAAGGCGGCTGCGTTTGGCGGTACTACGACCGTCATTGATTTTGTCCCCTTGGAAAACAGCGGAATTGAAAAAAGCATTGCGCTGTGGCGGGAAAAAGCCGATCCCAAAGCAGCCATTGACTTCAGTTTTCACATGAACATCAGTCGCTTTGATGAGCAAATTGAAGCAGAAATGGCTCAACTGACCGGGATGGGAATAACCTCAGTAAAGGTTTTCAGCGCGTATAACAACCGCCTGCGTCTTTCGGACGAAAACATTTTTCGCGTCATGCGTGTTGCAAAAAAGTATGGTTTGTTGACCATGCTTCATGCCGAAAATGGTGATGTAATCGAGTTGTTGATTGCTGAAGCGCTGGCTGCCGGGCATACAACGCCTGAGTGGCACGCGCTGACCCGCCCGGCCTGGACGGCAGTAGAAGCAGTCCTGCGCGGTGCAGCCCTGGCGGCTATGGCAGAGGCGCCGCTTTACATCGTTCACATGAATGCTGCCGGTGAAGTGGATCAACTGGCTTACGCACGCTCCAAAAGCTTGCCGGTGATGGGGGAAACCTGTCCTCAATATCTGTTCTTTACCATTGACCATTTGCGGCGTCCGGATGGGGCGAAGTGGGTGTGTTCCCCTCCCATGCGCAGCAAGGAGGATAACGAACGACTCTGGCAGGGACTCGAAAGCGGTATCATACAGGTGGTTGGAACCGATCATTGTCCATTTTTCTACGATGGTAGCAAGCCGATCCTTTATGAAGGGAAGCCGATTGCCATACCGGGTAAGGAGCTGGGGAAGGATGATTTCACGAAAATTCCCAATGGTCTGCCGGCGGTAGGCGACCGTTTGCCTGTGCTTTGGAGTGAAGGGGTAGTCAAAGGCCGGCTGAGCCCTTCCCAATTTGTTGCTTTGACCAGCACCAACCCGGCCAGGATTTTTGGTTTATATCCCCGCAAGGGCAGCTTAACCCCGGGAGCGGATGCGGATATTGTGGTTTGGGATGCGGAGCGGGTTGTAACCTACGGAGTTGACCAATCCCACCATCGAACGGACTACAACCTGTTTGAAGGTTGGACTTTGACCGGCTTTCCTGAAAAGGTCTTCCTGCGCGGAAACTTGATTGTGGATGGCAAGCAGTGGCTGGGTAGCGCTGGTATGGGGCGTTTTATCCAGCGCAATTCTCATAATCCGGTTCTCTGATGATGTTAACCCTTGCGCCGGTTTTGGTGCTATTGCTGCTGGCCGGGGTGATCTTTACCCTGTTCTGGAGTGAACGAGGTAAACGCTATGCCTGGTTGATTTCGATTATCGGGTTGAATCTCATCTGGCTTGGTTTGTTTGCTTTGCACTGGTTTCAACCAGCGGAAGCAGCCTTTCCGGCCTGGCGACCCTTTGAGCCTCTCACAGCAGATCAGCTTGTTTTTCGGTGGGATGCAGGCGGGTGGGTGTATGCCGTATGTCTGGTGGGTTTGCTGCTGGCAGTTGTGTTGACCGCTCCGGTCCGGTTTAAATATAACAGCAACCCCCTTTCGTGGTCGGCAGCCATCACTTTCACGGCAGTTGGATTACTTTCGGTTCTCAGCGGCACGCCGCTTGCACTGGCCATCTCGTGGACTTTGCTGGATGTTGTGGAAGTGGTGTATGTGTTGTTGATCATTCGTGATTATCGCTACCGCCGCGAAGTGCTGACCTCGTTTGCATTACGTTTGTTTTCGATTGGACTTTTGCTTGCTGTGATCATTCTGGGGCGCCAGGCCGGTTCCGGTTTCACTTTCGAATCGGCACTTGCTCAGGATTTGGTGGTGTTGATTGCTGCCGTAATTCTGCGGCTGGGGGTTCTGCCGCTAAGTTTGAAGTATGAAACCCAATTACCCCTCCAAAACGGATTGACCAGCCTGATGCGCATCGTCGGGCAGATCAGCGGGCTGGCTTTATTGACCAAACTGCCAGCCGGTTTAAGGGTGGTGGACTCCAGCCCCCTTGTAGTGGGCGGGATTGTGCTGCTCACTTTGTATGGAGTGTTGATGTGGCTTTTGGCGGAAAATGAAATTGGCGGACGATCATTTTTTGGGTTGTTTTTCAGCGGGCTGGCAATCTTATCTGCCCTGAATGGAAATGCTCCGCTTTCAGCAGTGTGGGGAGTGGCACTGATTTGTTGGGGCGGAATGATTTTTCTCTACACCGTTCGCAGTCGGCGGTTGATGCTTCTGATGGCGGCCGCCTTGCTGAGTTTTAGCGGTTTGCCGTTTACCATCCTTTCTGCGGGATGGCTGGCTGTGGCAGTGAACGCCGGATGGGTCATCTTGCTGGCGGGCATGTGGATCATGCTGATCGCCGGTTTTGTGCGGCTTGTATTTCAGGAAAGAGAATCTAGCAGTACTTTCGAGCCTTATATCGTGACCACGTACACACTCGGCTTGGCTGTTTTGTTGCTCTCGGGCTGGCTGAGTGTATTTTTAGGGGTGGAGCAGGGTTTGCGGCTGGGTACATGGTGGGGATCCCTGGTGGTATTTGGCGCCAGTGTTTTCCTTATTCAGACTGCGCTTCGTCGAAAACAGGTTGAGGAAATCTCCTCTCCCCAGTCGGCGTGGTTGCAAAATGTGATTCGCCGATCTACGGATGCCATCAGCGCCTTTCTCCGCTTGAACTGGTTGTATGCGGTCTTACGCTCCGTCTTTCATACGGTACAGGGATTCACTCGGCTGTTGACGGTTCTCTTTGAGGGTGAAGGCGGCGTGCTCTGGTCGGTTTTGTTACTGGTTCTGCTGATTTCAATTTTTGGGGGAGTGCGCTAAAAGAATGAGCCTTCAAACGATACCGATCATCCTGTTGATTTTGAGCAGTTTTTTCCTGGTTTTGTTTTTAGGCTGGCGATATGCCTTGCTTGCGCTTGCCCTTCAGTATGTGGGGGTCTTCTGGCTGATTGCTCAAACATTACCGATTGGACTTGCAGCAGTGAAGCTGATTGTGGGCTGGATGGCGGGGGCGGTCTTAGCCGCTTCTCAACTTAATCTTGGCGAAGAGTTACCCGTCAGCGACCTGGCGGGACGGATTTTTCGGGGTTTCGTCATGATTTTTGGCATCATTGTGGCCTTCTCCATTCTTCCAGCCGCTGAACAGTGGATTCCGGTTGAACATTCATTATTAACCGGTGGATTGATTTTGCTTATTTCTGGTTTGATTCAACTGGGGTTGACGGGCAATCCATTTCGCCTCAGCATTGGGTTGCTGACCTTCCTGGCAGGGTTTGAGATGATTTATGCTGGTCTGGTCAGTTCGGTATTGGTAGTGGGTTTGCTCGGTCTGATTAACCTGGGTGTGGGGTTAGCCGGTTCTTATTTCATTTTATCTCCCAGTCTGGAGGAGTCGAATTGACCGCGCCGATCATCTGGATCGTTATTCCAGTGGGCATGGGGTTAATCCTGTGGTTGCTGCGCCACCGGCGGTGGATTTCTGGCGGGATTGCCGTCGGCCTTTCGGCTTTACTGGCGGTGTTGGCTGCGGCTTTACCAATTGGAGAAACCATACGATTGGGTGGTGTTCAGTTTGAACTGGGGGAGAGCCTGTTTGTGCTCGGGCGAAGTTTTAACCTGACCAACAATGAGCGTCCGTTTCTGGTTTTGATTTTTACAACCTGTGCAGTATGGTTTGCCGGCGCGATGGTCCTCAAGCAGCACCGCTTGTTTGCGCCGTTTGGGCTGATGGTTGTTGCGGCATTGGTGGGCGCGCTGGCTGTCCAACCGTTTTTGTACGCAGCATTGCTGGTTGAACTGGCTGTTTTATTAAGCATTCCTGTGCTGGTGCCGCCCGGTGAAGTTGTTCAACGGGGGGTGCAGCGTTTTCTAATCTTTCAAACGTTGGGAATGCCGTTTATTTTGCTGGCGGGGTGGGTTTTCGGCAGTGGAGACCTTTTACAAGTTGACCCGGCAATCCTGCCGCGGGCTGCCGTAATTTTGGGTCTTGGATTTGCCCTGTGGCTGGCCGTCTTCCCTTTTTACTTCTGGGTGCCGCAACTTACCCATCAGACTCATCCTTATTCGGCCGGCTTCGTTTTGAGTCTGCTGCCGGTTTCCATCCTGATGCTCGGTCTGGATTTTGTCAGTCAGGTTGGCTGGTTGCGAGCCTCGCCGCTCATGTTTCTGATTATTCAACTGACCGGTCTCCTGATGATGGTTACCGCCGGTGTGTGGGCAGCGTTTCAGGATGAAATTAGCCGTTTATTCGGTTATGCGGTAATTCTGGAAAGCGGTTATGCCTTATTAACCATTGGGCTGAACAACCTGCCCGGATACATGATGTTTGCAGCCGGCTTGCTGCCGCGTTTGCTGGGTCTGTTTGTTCTGGCACTGGCGTTGGGCGTGTTGAAGAACCGCGCTCAACCGACTGATTTTGATCACATGCAGGGAATTTTTCAGCGTTTCCCGGTTGCGATTATTGCATTGGTTTTGGCGCTGTTCTCGATTAGCGGGATGCCCTTGCTGGCTGGTTTTCCAGTACGGCTTGAGTCTTTGGAATTACTTGCCTCACAACAGCCATTGTTGATTGGGTGGGTTTTGCTGGGTAATTTTGGCTTTTTGATGGGTGTCATTCGAGTGTTGCTGCATGTTGTTCGGTTGGGGGATGCGGCGGAAGAAAACCTCGAAAGCCTGCCAGAGCGGGCGATTCTGGTGGGCGGCATGTTGTTTCTATTTTTATTCGGCATATTTCCGGGAGTATTTTATCAATCCGTCATTTTCATCCTGCGGGTTGCACCGGCATTGTTGTCAGCCCGTTGAGTGGAATTCGATATAATAAGGTCATCCATAAGTTTTGAATTTACCAGAGTTTTCAAGCTGATTTCTGGAAGGAGAGGATTGATTTTCCATGGATAACGAACAACTGGAAAAACGTTTGGAATGGCTGGAAGATGAACGCCGTAAAGACAAATTACTGGTAGCCACTTTGCAGGATCGCATTGCGAATTTGGAAGAAAAAACCCAGCCAATTGACCAACGCTTCAAGGAGTTGGAAGGGGAAGTGACCCGTATTGCAACCTCTCTCTTGCGGTTCAATCAAATTGAGACGGCCATGGCGCAAATGCGGCAGGAGCTTTCCCGCATGATTCAGGACATTGAAAAGCAGCGCTCCGAGAAAGAACGGGAGATTGAGAAAATCCGACTTGCAGACAATGAGTCGGTGAACCGCTCGTTGGGTGAAATTCGCAAGACACTGGAAGTTCTACCCGAAATCCGCAAAACCTTACAGGCTCGAGCCGAGGGAGAAAACCGACTTGGCAGGGAAATTGAAGAGTTGGAGCAGAAAATCCTGCTTATCCGCCGGGCGGACGATGAATATAAACGCCAAATTAAATTACTGGAAGAAAGTCAGAGGCAGGATGCCAAGCGGTTAACCGACCTGCAAGGTGAGGTGACTGCCCTGCGCAAACGACAGGAAGAACAACGTGGCAAAATTGATTTGAATGCCGATTCGGTACGGAAAATTGAAACGCGGATCAGCGAGCTGACTGCGGCTGAAAGTGAACGCCGCCAGAGTCAGATTGCGTTCATGGAAAAGCAAAACATGCTGGCCATAGAAAGGGAGCGGGTCTGGAAAGATTGGCAGGTGCGCTTTGAGCAAATTGAAGCACAATCCAGCAATCTGGATAATCAGCTGCAATCTCTGGAATCTACTCAACGAGCGGTCAAACGTGCACAGGAGGCATTTGAAGAGATTACCAACCGCTTTGAAAGACGCATCAATGAAATTACCGAGATGCAGCGTTTGGTGGAAGATCGTTTTCGGCAGGAATGGGTTTCGTTCAAAGCGGATGACCAGAAACGCTGGACAAATTACACGCTGGCACAGGAAGAGCAGCAACGCGAATTACTCCGCTCGGTCGGGAAACTGGAAGAACGCCTGATGCTGCTGGAAGACCTGATCCAGGAAATTCAGGACTTTTCCCATCAAATTACCGAAGAAACGACCAGTCGGTTGCAATCCTTGCTTGCGCTGGTACGCAACTGGAATGAGGAGCAGGAAAAGGCAATCAGTCGTAAGCGTTGATTGTGGTGGAGACCCATCATGTATGTCATTGGCACTGCCGGTCATGTTGATCATGGTAAGTCCACCCTGATTGAAGCGTTGACCGGTATACACCCCGACCGCCTCAAAGAAGAAAAACTTCGCGAGATGACCATTGATTTGGGCTTTGCCTGGCTGGAACTGCCTGGCGGGCTGGAAGTCGGCATTGTGGATGTGCCGGGTCATCGCGATTTTATCGAAAATATGCTGGCAGGCGTAGGGGGAATTGACGCAGTATTGTTTGTCATTGCGGCCGATGAAGGGGTTATGCCGCAAACCCGTGAACACTTGCTCATCCTTGATATTCTTCAAATTCAGCGCGGGGTAATTGCCCTCACTAAAATAGATCTGGTTGAGGATGCTGAATGGCTCAGCCTGGTTGAGAGTGATATTCAACATGCAGTTGAAAACACTTGCCTGGCGGGAACAGCAATTGTTCCCGTTTCAGCGAGGACAGGGAAGGGGCTGCCCGAACTTAAACAAGCCATTTACCAGTGCTTACAGAAAACCCCACAGAAAATTGATCTTGGCCGTCCGCGTTTGCCGGTTGACCGGGTGTTTACCCTGACCGGTTTTGGAACGGTGGTGACTGGTACGCTGCAAGACGGAACGCTAAAAGTTGGAGATGAGATTGAGGTGTTGCCTCGCGGTGTGCGAGGCCGCATTCGTGGTTTGCAATCGCATAAACGTAAAGAAGAAATTGTTGGACCGGGACGGAGAACTGCTGTGAATATCAGCGGAATCAACGCCGACCAAATTCAGCGAGGTGATGTCATTTCTCTACCCGGCCTGTATGCGCCCACCCAAAGAGTAGATGCGACCCTCAAAATTGCTGGAGGGGTGGAAATTCCGATACAACACAACATGGAGGTCAAATTTTTCCACGCTACCAGTGAGGTAATCGGGCGGCTGCGTTTGTTGGGCAGCGAACAGTTAAAGAGCGGTGATGAGGGTTGGGTGCAGATTGAATTTCGTCAGCCGGTTGTGGTGGTCAACGGTGATCGTTATATCGTGCGGCGACCCTCACCACCCGAAACACTGGGCGGCGGAACGATTTTGGAAACAAATTCGCCGCGCCGTTATAAACGTTTTGCCCCCGATGTATTGGAGAGATTGAAAAGCCTGAGCACGGGTGATCCGCTGCAAGTTTTGCTTCACACGATTCAAAGTGTGCGATTTATTTCCGACAAAGAGGTTTTGCAAGCTGCGCGGTTGGATCCCCTTCTGGGAAGTGAAGCGCTTGAAAAACTACTGACCATCGGGCAGGTTGTGGTGATTGGTGAAGAAAGTAATCGTTCCGGGTTAATGCGATGGCTGACAACCCGAAACATTTTTGACCACGAGCGGGAACGAATTGTCATTATCGTTAAAGAATTTCACCAAAAATTTCCGCTCAGGCAGGGTATCCCGCGTGAAGCGCTCAAAAACCGTGCCGGTTTAACTCCCAAAGCCTTTCAATTTCTCTATCAGGGCTTGCTGGACGAAAACCGCTTGCTGGAAGAGAATCTGATCGTTCGACTTCCAGAGCATACCATTCAATTTTCACCTCAACAGGAACGCCTGGTCAGTCGTCTGATGAATGAATTTTCAGATTCCCCGTATAGCCCCCCTTCGGTTCGGGATTGTGTGGACATGATCGGGGAGGATGTCTTTCAGGCGCTGGTGGAACGCGGCGATTTAATTCAAGTTGCCAGCGATGTGGTGTTCCTTGCGTCCACTTATCAGGAAATGCTAACCGAGGTTAAGAACTGGATCCAGCAGCACGGTTCAATCACGGTAGCCCAATTCCGAGACCGTTTTTCCACCAGCCGAAAGTTTGCACTGGCCTTTTTGGAATATCTGGATCAACGCCGTATCACCGTGCGGGAGGGAGACGCCCGAAAATTGCTCCAACAGGAATTGAGAGGAAACCATGGTTAATCCTTTGAGCATTGCTGCCATGCTGGTTTCTACGCTGGTTGTTTTTGCCCTGCCGATGATATTGGGGGTCATCTTTCTTCGTCGGTGGGGAGCTTCGCCATTGGCGGTTGGGGTTGGGGTGCTGGGATTTCTCGTCCCACAGGTTTTGATTCGCATTCCTGCGCTCCAATGGCTCAACCAGCAGCCTTTTTATCAGGAACTGGCTGCTCAGCCGTGGTTTTTAGCGCTCTTTCTCAGTCTGACCGCCGGTTTATTTGAGGAAACGGGGCGGTGGATTGGTTATCGGTATCTGCTGAAAAATCGTTTAGAGTTCAAAAATGCACTTGCATATGGGGTTGGTCACGGGGGATTTGAAGCCATTTTTCTGGTTGGCCTGGGTTATCTCAACCTGATCATTTTCAGTTTTATGATCAATAATGGTACGTTTGACTCGCTGGCAGCACCGCAATTGGGTCTGGCCGCAGAAGAAATTCGCACGCAACTGATTTCCACACCATCCTATCTGTACCTTGTGGGTGGATTGGAGCGGGTATTTGCAATAGCGGTTCAATTGGGTTTATCCGTACTGGTGTTTTATTCGGTGAAGAGGCAAGAAGCGCGTTTGTACTGGCTGGCGGTGCTGCTGCACATGCTGGTTAATTTACCTGCCGTGTTGCTGGTTTCAGCAGGGGTTGGGATTGTGTGGATTGAATTATGGGTTGCAATTTGTGCCGCTGTGGCAGTCTGGTATGTGATTCGCAGCCAGAGGCAAGAAAAACAACACGCTGTTTTGGCAGGTTCGGCAGAAATGAGCCAAAATGGTTGACATTCAACCCGACCAAGCGTATAATAATGCCCGCAAAAGCCCCGGCTGAAGTTGCGCTGGGGCGAAAAACTGTACCCCAACTTACCCGTCCATCGGCGTAATTAACATAAGGCGCAGGTGAGGCGGCGAAGTGAAGATTGGAGACGAAAACGATGAAGTACGCTATTGTGGAAAGTGGCGGCAAGCAATACAAAGCCGTCGAAGGCTCAGCGATTGAAGTGGATCTGCTGAGAAAACAACCCGGTGAACCGGTAACGCTGGAAACCGTGTTGCTTGTTGTCGAGGACGACAAAGTTCTGGTTGGCACGCCGACTGTAAAAGGTGCTCAGGTAAAGACAACCGTGGAAGAGCACATCAAAGGCAAGAAAATTGTTGTCTTTAAGTATCGTCCCAAAAAACGCATCCGCGTTAAGACGGGGCATCGCCAGAAATATACCCGGTTGAAGGTTGATTCTATTCTTGTGGAGTAAGCGCAATGGCACATAAAAAAGGTGGTGGTTCCAGTCGAAATGGACGTGATAGCAATGCGCAGCGCCTTGGCGTAAAGCGCTTTGCTGGTCAGGTAGTTCTCTCCGGTAACATTCTAGTGCGCCAGCGCGGAACACGGATCAAACCCGGCTTGAATGTCGGCATTGGTAAAGACGATACTCTCTTCGCTACCACGGATGGGGTGGTGGTTTATGAAACTTTACCCAATGGGCGCAAGCGTGTCAGCGTGATGCCGGTTGAGGCTGAATAACGAATTCAACGCTCTTGCATCGCGGAACATCTGGTTTCTGTCGAGGGCAAGGGAATTTTACACAGAAAGGTGAGACGAAAATGAAGAAGGGTATTCACCCGACTTATTATCCGGATGCTTTGGTAATTTGCGCCTGCGGCAATACCTGGCGGACTGGCTCAACCCGCAAGGAAATCCGCACCGAGGTGTGTTCCAAATGCCACCCATTCTTTACCGGCCAGCAGCAGCGTATCCTTGACATGGAAGGACAGGTTGACCGCTTCTACAAGCGTTTGCAGGCCCGGCAGGAATTTGTTGATACTCAGAAAGCGCGTGAGATGGCACGCACTTCGCCTGCCCGCCCGGTTGCAGAACTGGAATTGGGTAACCGACCGACCGAGGCATTGATCAAAGCCGGTTTGACCACGGTTGGTCAGGTGCTGGAACGGCTTGCAGAGGGCGAAGCCTCCCTGTTGGCAGTAGAAGGTTTTGGCCGCAAATCGTTAATTGATTTGAAGAAACGCCTGCGCCAGCTGGGTTACGAATTGCCGGCCGCCGCCGAAGATATTGTAGTCTAAACTTTTACTGGAAAAGAATTGGTCAGCCTCGCAAGGGGCTGATTTTTTTTAATAAAAGCCACTGCTTTCCCGCAGAGAAGATGGAGTAAAATCAGAATATCCCATCCTTTCCCATTGAGGAGTTCATGATACACCATTCAGGCTCTATCGAAGTCATCACAGGTTCAATGTTCAGCGGTAAAACCGATGAAATGATTCGCCGTTTGCGGCGGGCAACGATTGCCCGGCAGAAGGTTCAGGTTTTCAAGCCGGTGATTGACAATCGCTATCACGCCGAACAGGTTACTTCTCACGCGGGAACGGCCTTCAATGCCATTCCCATTCAGCGGGCGGCGCAAATTCTTGAATTGCTGGAAGAGAATACAACGGTTGTGGCGGTGGATGAAGCCCAATTTTTTGATGCGGAAATCATTCCAATTGTTCAGCAAATGGCCGACCGAGGTATTCGCGTCATTGTTGCCGGTTTAGACACTGATTTTCGAGGTGAACCATTTGGTTGTATGCCGGTACTGATGGCAATTGCCGAAAAAGTAGATAAACTCCAGGCAATTTGTATGGTGTGCGGAGAACCGGCTTGCCGAACGCAGCGGTTGGTCAATGGAAAACCGGCGCGTTATGATGATCCGGTCATTATTGTCGGCGCGTCTGAAATGTATGAAGCCCGCTGCCGCCAGCATCATGAAGTGCCTCGCGGGTGATTGCATTCATAGGAGGAAGCCATGCGGGATTATAAAGATTTTCTGGCAGAGGTGTTGATTGAGGAAGATGCGCTGAAGAAGCGCGTTGCCGAGTTAGGTGCACTCATCAGTCATGATTACCGTGAATCGGATGCTTTGGTTTTAATCTGTATCTTGCGGGGCGGCGTTCTTTTCCTCAGCGATTTAATTCGCCACATTACCGTTCCACATGCGGTTGAGTTTATGGCGGTTTCCTCGTATGGCAGTGGAAAACGCGAATCAACTGGTCAGGTGCGCATTACCCTTGACCTGAACATGAACATCCATGATAAGGATGTCATCCTGGTCGAAGATATTATTGACAGCGGCAGAACCCTGGCTTCTGTGCTGGATTTGCTTTCTGCCAGAAAACCGCGTAGTTTGTGCGTATGCACCCTGCTGGATAAGAGCGAACGGCGGGAAGTGTATGTTCCTTTGCGCTATGTCGGCTTTTCCATTCCCAATAAATTTGTTTTTGGGTATGGACTCGACCTGGATGAACTGTACCGCAATCTGCCGTTTGTCGGTGTGGTAGATGAATCCCGCTATCGTGAGGGATGAACTTTTTCAAGAATGTTGATTACTTTAGAGAGTATTTTTCCAAATCCTGCCATTCATCAGGCAGTCCGCCGGCAGGCACACCATAATCAGCGCATTCATCTGGTAGGTGGTTGTATTCGCGATCTGCTTCTCGGCCATCCAAGCCATGATATAGATTTTACGGTCAGTGGGGATGCAATTCAGTTAGCACGTCAGATAGCAGACGAGTTGAAAGCCGGCTTTTATGTTCTGGATGACGAACGCAAGACAGCCCGCGTGATCTTGCAAAATCCGCAAGGTGACCGCTATTACCTGGACTTTGCCAGACAGCGCGGTTTTTCAATTGAACAGGACTTAAGAGTTCGCGATTTTACAGTTAACGCCATGGCGATTGACCTCTTGGAAGAAGATCGAATCATTGATCCGCTCAATGGTGCGCTCGATTTACGCAAAAAACAACTGCGCGCCTGCAATGAGCATTCGTTTGAGCAGGATCCAGTTCGGGTATTGCGCGCGATTCGCCTGTCCATGCAATTAGAATTTCAGATTGAAAAGCAAACTCTTCACTGGCTGCGCGCGGCGGTTGGATTGCTCCCCAATTGTTCTGCTGAAAGACAACGGGATGAATTCTTCAAAATGCTGGATGGCCGACAAATCCATACCACCGTTTCTCTTTTGGACCGTCTGGGGGTGCTGCAAATCTTGATTCCGGAGCTGATGGCGACCAAAGGAGTCCAGCAGACCAGTCCCCACATTTTACCGGTTTGGGAACACACATTGGAAACCCTGCGCTGGTTGGAAACACTGTATGATTTGCTGCTGCGCGGGCCTGAATTCATCAAGGGTGAAAGTCTGCTGGCAGGTATGGCATCCCTCAGTTTGGGACGCTACCGCAACGATTTGAAGGAACACTTTTCGGCCATGGTTCATGCTGAACGCAGTTTACGCGGTCTGCTTTTTTTTGCCGCGCTGCTCCATGATGTCGGAAAACCACTCACCCGGGAACAGCAAGCCGATGGCCGTATCCGTTTTTTGCATCATGAACGCAGTGGGGCAGAGATTGCCGGGAAAATTACCCGCCGGTTTGCTTTTTCCAATCCGGAGGTGGAGCGAATCACCTTGATGGTGAGAGAACATATGCGCATCCATCATCTGGCTTCGATAAGCAATGAGGTCAGCCGGCGGAGCATTTACCGCTACTTTCGAAAACTGGGAGATGCCGGAGTGGATGTGTGTTTGCTTTCGCTGGCGGATACGCTGGCGACCTATGGCATTGGCATCCCACCGGAGCAGTGGGAGAGAGAGCTGGCCATCTGCCGGCAGCTTTTGGAGGCATGGTTTGAGAAGCGTGACGAGACCGTTTCTCCGCCTCGGCTGGTCAATGGGGATGATTTAATAAAGCGTTTTGGAATCAAACCCGGACCTCAATTGGGCAGGCTGCTGGAAAGTGTGCGTGAAGCACAGGCTGCCGGACAGATTCACACCGTTGACGAGGCGCTTAATCTGGTAGAATTGCTGTTAAGTGATGATTCATTGGGAGAAGGAACGGAAAATCATGGAACTGAAAACCGTTGATTTGGCTGTAGAACAACACGGCGAGGGAATCCCGCTGGTACTGCTCCATGGTTTTCCTCTCAATCGTCGCATTTGGCACCCAATTGTCCCCTTGCTGGAGAAAAAAAGCCGCCTGATTCTCCCTGACCTGCGCGGATTTGGAGAATCTCCTCAAGAAGTGGAAGAATTCTCAATGCGCCTGCTGGCAGCCGATGTTCTTCAGCTGCTGGATCGGCTCAATATTGAAAAAGCTGTGATTGCCGGTCACTCAATGGGAGGGTATGTTGCCTTAGAATTTGCGCATGCTTACCCGCATCGGCTCAAAGGATTGGCTTTGGTGGCTTCTCAAGCGGATGCGGATAGTCCGGAACGCCGTCAGGCGCGTTTGATAACCGCCCGTGAAGTACGCAGCCGGGGTATCCGATACATTGCTGAGGGAATGCCCTCCAAGTTGAGCGCGGATGCAGCCATTCAAACCCAACTCAGTCAGATGATTTCAGCTTGCAGTGTGCCGGTTGTGGTAGCTGCTCTGAAGGCAATGGCAGATCGGCGGGATGCTAATCCATGGTTGCCTGAAATTCAGGTGCCAGTACTGGCAATTACCGGAGGCGAAGACCAACTGGTTCCGGTTGAAAAAGCCTATTCGTTAATCAAACTGGTGAATAAAGGCTGGGTGATTGAGATCCCGGAGGCTGGACACATGCCGATGATGGAAAGCCCGCAAAAGACGGCCGACGCCCTGTTTCAACTGGTTTGTGCCGCCAATGGTTGTTGAACACTTTTCAGGGGAAAATTTCGGTTAACATCGGTTCATAAAAACAACGGCAGCCGTTGGGGCTGGAGCAACCTTCGACAGGTAAAGCCGGCACCTGATCTTTGGGGTAAGTTGCAGCCATGGACTGACAGACCGGGCAGGCATCATCATCTACCACCAGTCGAATATCACGGACGCGGGGATTTTCCTGTAATTTTTTGAGCGCCACCGCACTGACGGAAAATTGCCTGAGGTTTGCGCCACAGTTTTGACATTCCAGGGCTGTGTCGGGTGATTGCGTGTAGCAAAGTGAACAGGTCTGCACGTGAATTGCTCCTTGATTGAAAATTTCCCTTGAAAGCAAAACAAGGATATTCGATTGAACATCCTGTTTGAAATGGAACAGATGAATTTTACTACAAATTTGGCGTGTTCCGCTCAGGGGGTGCTGGCGGCGGGTATGTTGGATGGGATCGGTTTCGTTCGTCGAAGCAGCGTATGGATGCGTGCAATTAACATACTGCTTGAAACCGGTTTGATCAGATAATCATCGGCTCCGGCATCCAGTGCAGTTGCAACCATCCCGGGATGATCCAGTGCGGAGAGAATGAGGATGGGCACATTGCTGAATTCACGAATGTGTTTGCAGACCTGCCAGCCGTCCATATCTGGCATCATCAGGTCAAGAATGACAATATCGGGTTTCTCGCTCGCGGTTTGATCAACCCCCTCCTGACCCGAATTCACCGCAATGACATGTGCAGGGATGGTTCGCAACAGTGTGGAAAGTAATTCTGTCATGGCAGGGTCGTCATCAATGACCAGTATTTTCATTCGCCTCTCCTTTGCATTGAGTACAACCCTATTATCAGCGAACTTGGTGGATTTTATCCTTTCAACTTCTTTACAAATGGGGCTTTTATTTGATCAGTCAACCGAAGGTGAACTCACCGAAAAATCGTCAATTTTGTGGTAGAATGTGACGATTAAGGGCTTAAGGCGAACTATCCCCTTTCAGGGGTTAAACATTTTCTGGAGGTTAAAGAAAACATGAAGAAATGGGTATATTTATTCCATGAATTGGATGCTGCCGAAAAGTATGTGGGCGGCGATTGGGATGCAGTGCGGGGGCTTTTGGGGGGCAAAGGTGCCAATCTGGCAGACATGACCCGGCTGGGTGTACCGGTTCCACCCGGATTCACCGTCACCACTGAAGCCTGCAATGCTTATCTTGCGGCTGGCGGAAAATTCCCGGAAGGGATGTGGGAACAGATGCTGGAAGCGCTCAAAGAAGTGGAGCGACTGACCGGTAAGAAATTCGGTGGCAGCG
This sequence comes from Bellilinea sp., assembly GCF_053501535.1. NCBI lineage: Bacteria > Bacillati > Chloroflexota > Anaerolineae > Anaerolineales > Anaerolineaceae > Bellilinea > Bellilinea sp. The sequence continues at coordinate 24,604 of NZ_JBRCOK010000006.1, forward strand.
ATAATCCCCTGTTGGTTTCCTGCCGTTCCGGTGCAAAGTTCTCCATGCCGGGTATGATGGATACTGTCCTCAACATTGGGCTGAATGATGAGACGGCTCAGGCGATGATTCGGTTGACCAACAACGAACGCTTCGTTTATGACTCGTACCGCCGCCTGATTCAAATGTTTGGCGCAGTAGTTCTGGGCATGCCAGATGAGGCATTTGAAGATGTTCTGGAAGAATATAAGCGCGAAAAAGGCGCTAAACTGGACACCGACCTGACCGCCGAGCATTTGAAAGAACTGACCCATATTTTCAAAGGGGTTGTCCGTAAGGAACTGGGTTTTGATTTCCCCATGGACCCCTATGAGCAGATGAAACTGGCTACCGAAGCGGTGTTCAAATCCTGGAATGGAAAACGGGCGGTGGATTATCGCCGCGCGACCAACATCCCGGATGATTTGGGCACGGCGGTCAACATCGTCACCATGGTATTCGGTAACATGGGCAATGATTCGGGTACAGGTGTGGCGTTTACCCGCAACCCGGCCACCGGCGAAAAGAAACTCTACGGTGACTACCTGCTCAATGCTCAGGGTGAAGATGTGGTTGCCGGTATCCGCAACACCGAGAAGATTGAGAATCTGGAACGGGACATGCCCGAATGCTACCGCGAATTCCTGCAAATTTGTGATAAATTGGAACGCCACTACCGTGACATGCAGGACATGGAATTTACAATTGAACGGGGTAAATTGTGGATGTTGCAAACCCGCAACGGCAAACGGACTGCCAAGGCTGCGGTTAAGATTGCGGTGGACATGGCTAATGAGGGCATCATTTCCCGGGAAGAGGCTGTCAAACGCGTCAGCCCCGAGAACGTTGATACACTGCTGCACCCACAGTTTGATGCAGAAACCATTAAAAAAGCCAAAGCGGATGGCCGGTTCTTCGCCAGTGGTGTGAACGCCTCACCCGGCGCGGCGGTCGGGCAGGTGTACTTTGATGCCGACACCACGGAAAAAATGAACAAGGAATATCATCAGGATGTCATTATGGTGCGCCCATTCACCAAACCGGATGATGTTCACGGTATGCTGGCTGCCAAGGGTATTCTCACCAGTGAGGGTGGGGCTACCTCGCATGCTGCAGTGGTTGCCCGCCAGTTTGGCGTTCCGTGTGTGGTGGGTGCGGCCAGCGTGCGCATTGATCTGGACAAACGCCAGATGGAAGTGGATGGCAAAGTCGTCAAAGAAGGCGAGTGGATTTCACTGGATGGAGGCACCGGAGAGGTTTTCTTGGGTAAACTGCCGATGACTTCCCCCTCTCTGGAAGAACAGACCGATTTGTTAACGCTTTTGGACTGGGCAGATGAGATCTGTGCCCGTCCCGGCATTCGTAAGAGCGTCAACGGTTCACCCACCACCGGATTGCAGGTTTGGGCAAATGCCGATTATCCAAAAGATGCCCAGCGCGCGCGTGCTTACGGCGCTAAAGGAATTGGCCTGTGCCGCACCGAGCACATGTTCTTTGAACAGGAACGTTTACCCATCGTTCAACGCATGATTCTGGCAAAGTCCTCTGAAGAGCGCAAAGCCGCTTTGGATGAGTTGCTTCCCTTCCAGCGGGCAGACTTTGAAGGTTTGTTCACTGCCATGGATGGCTACCCGGTCATCATCCGCCTGATTGATCCGCCGCTGCATGAGTTCCTACCGGCTGCCAAAGACCTTGAAGAACAGATCATCACCAAGCGCATTGAGGCGCTGGCGGGTTACGTGCTGGGCAAGGGTGAGCCTAAAGAAGTTGTTGAACTGGAAAGAATGCTGCAGGCCGTGGAAGCCATGCACGAAAGCAACCCAATGATGGGTTTGCGCGGCGTGCGTTTGAGCATTGTCATGCCCGAAATCGTTGAGATGCAGGTTCGTGCCATTTTCGAAGCGGCTGCCAACGTTACCCTCAAGGGTGTACATGCCAAGCCTGAAGTGATGATCCCGCTCACCGGTCACGTCAACGAGTTGAAGGTCATTCAGCCGCGTCTGGAAGAAATTGCCCGCGAGGTGATGAAAGAAAAAGGTGTGTCCTTCCCCTACAAGTTTGGCACCATGATCGAAATCCCACGCGCAGCGGTTACTGCAAAGGAAATTGCCGAAATTGCGGAATTCTTCTCATTCGGCACCAACGACCTGACCCAGATGACCTTTGGTTACAGCCGCGATGATGCCGAACGCAGTTTTCTGGTCACTTATGTGGAAAATGGCATTCTGCCCAAGAATCCCTTCCAGACTCTGGATCGGGATGGCGTTGGCCGGTTGATGCAGATTGCGGTCGAAGATGGACGAAAGGCACGTCCGGATCTTGAAGTGGGTATTTGCGGCGAACACGGTGGCGATCCGGCCTCGATTGAATTCTGCCATCTGGTCGGAAACAACTATGTGTCCTGCTCGCCCTTCCGGGTGCCGGTAGCCCGTCTTGCGGCTGCCCATGCCGCCCTGAAACACGCTGCATAGTTGGAGCAAAGTTTGGGTTAAATAAATCCCCGATCAATTTGGGCGTTCTCTGCCCCCTCCAGCCTCCCCCAATATCGCCGCGACGATATTGGGGGAGGCGCATGTAGGGAGCCAGTTGTCAAATGAAAAAAATTAAGCAAATGATCTGCTTTGCGGAATTGAAAGGTTGTTTTTGAACAGGGTTGGTATAATTTTTTTGTAGGCATCCTTCTTGCATAACTGGTTCTGATGTCACCCCCTACAAGGAGGAATAAAGTTGAGCGAATTAACTGAGTTGATTGCTCCGCAGGCAGAAACAAGACCTGCCAGCAAGGCCGGCAGGTTTACAAACTGGATCGGTTTTTGGACGGTGATCGGTTTGGCGCTGGCGGGAGTTGGTCTTGTTCAGGCCGTGTGGCTGCCGGTGAGTGTGCTGCCCGGCGTTTATCCGGGTATTAATCTTACCAACGTCATGCTGATCGGACTGGCGGGCATGCTGTTTGTGTTATTGACCGTTTGGACGATGGGCCGACTGGTTGGGCGGGAAGCGCCGGATTACTACTTTGGTACGCGAGTCATTCACCCCCCACTGGGTTTTGCGTTTAGCTGGACTTTCTTGATTGGGGGCGGGTTATTTATCGGCTTTCTGGCAAGTATGTTTGCACGGTTAATTTTGCCTGATCTGGCAAACCTGCTCGGTAATGTCCTGGGCATTTATGATTTACAGGTTTTTGCAGCTGCGCTGAATAATCCGCAGGTGATGGTCTACATTGGAAGCGGATTGATTTTTACGGCTTTTATCCTTTCCATCCTTTCTCCGCGGGCAATTCGCAGCATCATCGGCTGGGGGGCCGGGATTTCGATTGCGGGCTGGCTTGTAATTCTTGGACAGTTTGCATCTGTTCCTCAAAACCGATTCAGCGAAATGTTTGACCGAATTTTTGGGGCTGGTTCGCATTCTCTGCATCTTAATCTTGCCTTTCAATTGGGGATGAAGGCTCAGGGCGAGACCCTGCCTGAGATGATTGCCATCGGATTCATCATTGGCCTGTCGGGCTTTTTTGCACTGGGCTTACCGGTGTGGATGTCCGGTGAGCTGCGTACTGACCGGCGGAATATCGTCCCAGCCGGTTTGCTGGCGCTGATTGGGGCTGGTTTTTTGGGTGTTGCAGCGGTCGCGCTGGTCGAAAGAACCATTTCGTGGCAATTTCTGGCAGCAGAAAGTTTTCTGCGCCTGAAGGGCATTACTGGCGAAGGCGGAGTGGTTTTACCGATGCCGGTTTCAACCCCTGGCGGGGGTAGTTCAACCGGTGTTCTGCGGGGAATTAT
>NZ_JBRCOK010000007.1:0-16265 GCF_053501535.1 Bellilinea sp.
TACCCCCCCAACCGCCTCGCGCTGATCGTTGAGGGCTTTGGCAACCAGCCCATGAGTGCTACTATTTTGGGTGGCATTTTTGGTCAGTACGCCAAAGGATGTGATTTGCCCGTTGTAATATTCATTGGGAGATACATTTCCCAGCCCGGCGATTGGCTGGTTACGCAATACCGCAATTGCCATGGCTATTGCATTGTTGCCCGGCTGCCCGGAAGCATCGGCGGCTGCCAGACTCTGAGCATCCACCGCTGCATTCAAACGCATGGTGATTGCATCTGTGCCGTTGAAGAGCGGTAAGCCGGTTGCTCCGTTCAACCCAAAACCGCTGCTGTGCAGGGCATTGACCTGTTGAATCATCTGACCTGCCAGCGTATTCAGTCCCTGAATCTGCTGCGGGATGACCTCATCACGCACTTCTAAAATGCCTTTCAACGAGCCACCAGCCAGATTGACCGTCTGCGGGGGTGTATCGGCCTGCCAGACCACTTCCACCATCGGGGTATCGCCGGACTTCGGTTGGGTGGTCAAATGCAGCGCCTGTACCCCCATCACCAGCACATGCCCGCCAATCGAAACCATGACCTCGCCATTTTTCTGCTCATGGGCAACGGCGCCGGTCAATTCCGCCAAACGATCCAGAACCCGGTCGCGTTGATCCAGCAGGTCATTGGGGCGCTCGCCGGTGGAGAAAACGCGGGCAATTTCTTTGTTGAGGCGGGCAACTTCATCGGCATAGGCATTGACCTGTTCCACCTGACTGATCACCGCCTGGTTTTGATCGAGCCGGATTTGCTGGAGCTGCTCCCAGCGCCGGTTGAATCCCTCGGCCAGAACCCGGGCATCATCCAGCAAACTGACCCGCAGGCTGAGGTTGGCCGGGTCGCCCGCCAGATTCTGCCAGCTGTTCCAGAACTGATCCAGTTTGTTGATGAGACCATCCTGCGAAGTTTCCGCAAGAGTGGCCTCAATTTGCACCAGAATATCGCGGCGCGCCTCCCAGTATTTGGCGCTGGCCGAAACCGAGCGGTAGCGCCCGTCAAAAAATTCCAGGTTGAAGCGTTGAATCTGGGCAACCCGCACCCCACCGCCGCGCATACCTGCCCCCATCCCCTTGTGCGCTGCAAGGATGGGGGAAGGCACGGTTGCTTCCAAAATCGCCGATTGGCGGCGGTAACCCGGTGTGTTGGCATTGGCAACATTGTGCTCAATCACCTCAATGGTTTGAGCGTGTGCCAGTATGGCCTGCAGGGCAATGTGAATTCCTGAAGAGATTCCCGGCATTGACCCCTCCCTTCAGGCACGGTAGTCCATGCCAAAATTGGCAGCCTCCGCCGCCGGTCGGGCCTTGTAGGGCGGGGCATAAGCCGGCTCGGGCTGCACCACCCCAACCAGAAAGACCTGGGCGGCTTGCAGCCAGTCCAGACGGGTTACTGCCAGCGCCTGATTGTAATCATTCAACTGGCGCGCCTCTCGGGCAAGGCTGGTAATTCCCTCCACCAGGCGCGTAACGCGCCGGGCTTCACTCTCGTCCAGGTAAGGGAGCAGTTCGGCAATCGAGGTCTCATCCGATACAATTCCGCGCTCCAGAGCCAGTTTTTGCACGGCTTTGCGGCGGTTATCCTCCAATACTCCCAACCGGTCGAGCAGCACTTCTTTTTCCTCAACAATGTTCATCAGGCCATCACTGTTTTCCAGCAAGGCCTGACGCTCGCTCAGGGTCAATTCAATCAGTTGTTGAATCTGTCGAAACTGCTCAACCAGCGTGTCTTCCAGTTCAATCAGAACTTCGCAAAATTGATCGTGATTTACCATACCGTCTCTCCACTTGAGTCATCTATCAGGGCTTAAAGTAGGCTCGGGCGGCCAGTTTACGGGCGATTTCCTCTACCTGGATGGTGTAATCGCCGCTTTCAATTCGCTGGCGGATTTGATTGAGGCGCTCATTTTCCAGTTCCGGCGCGCTGTCTGCAGCTGAACGCGCCTTTGCCAGCAGGCGCGCATCCGACGAGAGCGAAACGCTATCCCGCCGCTGAGCAAAGCCATTGGCCTCATTGACCATTTTGCGGTCAGCGCGTTGGATAGGGTCTGCGCCTTGCGGAGTTAAGGGGTTGATTCCATTGTTCTCAATCTTCATAGGTCTTACCTCCAGGAGCCAAAAACGGTAGATAAATCACGTGTTTACAGTATCGGATGTTTTGGCTCAAACTTTACCCCTTGCGCAGATTCAGCGCCTGCGCAATCATCGTGTCAGTTTGCTGAAAGGTGCGCACCGACATCTGAAAGGAACGCTGCAGAGACATTAACCGCGTCATTTCGCTGGATAAATCCACGCTCGACTGTTCGACGGCGTGCGCGGCGATCATCCCAAAATTTGCCGAGCCCGGCGTTCCAACCTGCGCCGCGCCGGAAGCCTGGCTTGCCAGCCAGACATTATGCCCCTGCGAAATCAAGCCGCTGGGGTTGACAAAGCGCGCCAGTTGCACCTGACCGGCAATCAGGCGTGTGCCATCCTGAAGGGTGGCCTGCACGCTGCCATCCGGCAGGATATAGATATCCGTGGTGCCGTCGGGTATCTGCCCGTTCCAGACCAGCCGGTAGCCCGCCGCCGTAACCAGCTGACGGCTGGAATCCAGCAGAAATTGTCCGTCGCGGGTATAGCCGGTAGTTCCATCCGGCAACCTGACCTGAAAGAAACCCTCGCCCTGAATCGCCCAGTCCAGCGGGTTTGCCGATTGGCGTAAGGCACCCTGGCGCATCAACGCCTGCGTGCTGGCCAGGGTAACCCCTTCCAATGTACGCTGATTGAGCAATTCCTGGAAGTTCGAGCGGCTGGCTTTGAAACCGGCCGTGTTCATGTTCGCCAGATTGTTGGAAACCACATCCAGATCGAGCAGTCGGCTGAGAATATCCTGCCGGGAGATATTAAGGGTGTGAAAGAGGGAAGATGACATGATAACGGCACTCCTATCCAATTCTGCCCAGTGAGGCAATGGTCTTACCCAGCAATTCGTCCTGATTTTGCACCATTTTCAAAGCGGCTTCGTAAGCGCGCCCGACTTCCACCAGTTGGGTCATCAACTGGGTGGGGTTGGCGTTCGACATTTCCAGGGCTCCCTGAACCACCCGCACGGGCTCCTGCTGGGTAGAGGCTGCCGGCCCGCTGTAAAGGTTGCCTTCTTCTCGCTGAAGTTCGGCGCGCGGATCGGCAAAGCGCGCCAACCCCAAGCGTGCCACCTGGGCGCCGTTGACCTGAATACTGCCATCCGGCAACACCATAATCTCGCCGTCCGGCAGGCGGATGGGCTGACCGCCTTCGTTCAATACAAGATAACCATCCACCGTGACCAGATTGTTCTGCGCATCCCGCAAAAATCTGCCGTCGCGGGTGTAACGATCACCTTGCGGGGTACGCACGCGGAAAAAGCCTTCGCCTTCGATGGCCAGATCCAGCGGGTTTTGGGTCAGCTGCAAACCGCCCTGCGTGAAATCGGTCACCTGCGGGCCGAGTTGTGTGCCAAGCCCCAACAGCCCCACATAACTCAGCCGTTGGTTTTGCAGCACGTTGCCGGGGGAATACAAAACCGGTGTCTGCGCCCAATCCTGGGCATCGGTAAGAATTTGCTTGAAGCCGGGCGTTTCGATGTTGGCCACATTGTGCGCCAGAATCTGCTGGCGGGCGGCGTTCATGATCATTGCCGAAACTGCGGAATACATGCCTTTAATCATCGGATGTAACCTCCTTGAACATTCGGGGTGCTGCGCTGCTGAACACTCAACACAAGGCGCACTTCCTCACGGGTCATCCCCATCTGGCGGGCAATATCCACTTCGGACATTTGCGCAGCAGCCATGGCAACAATCAGACGATTGCGCTCGGCCGGGTCGCTTGCCGGTGCAGCGGGCGGCTGGGTAACCGGGCGGTTTTTGGATACCTCCAGCAGCTGCTGGAAGTCAGCCTGCCCCAAAATGCCGGCCGGGGGCTGAGTGTGCGGGGCAGCGGACTGATCGGTCTTTCGGCTGTTTTCCACCAGCGTGCGCATCTGCTCGGTCACCGGGTTGAGCTTGTCAGCCTGCGCCTGCCGTCCCTTCATTAGAGCCGTTTCGCGCATCAATTGAAGCAGCGTGTAGGTATCTTCCAGTGAGACTCGCGGAATGTTACTCATGGCTCATCACCACCTTCAGGTTGATCAATGCTCGCGCATGCAACTGGCACACGCGCGATTCGGAGATTCCCAAAACTTTTCCAATTTCTTTGAAGTTCAATTCATCATGGTAATACAGAGACAACACGAGTTGTTCCCGCTCCGGCAAACTGCGGATGGCTTCCGCCAGCTGCTGGCGCAAATCCTCATCCAGCGAAAGTTCCTGCGGGTCAACCTGGCGTTCATCGCCCAGCCGGTCGTGCAGGTCGCTCTCTTCGCTGTCCACATCGGCGGGCGCATCCAGCGAAAGCATAAAGCGATTGGAATCCATCAGGCCGCGCTGGACGGTATCCACGTCGGTTTTCAGGTGAGCGGCAATTTCCTCATCGGTCGGCTCACGTTGATGAATCAGCCACAGTTCCTCCACCGCCTTTTGGATGGCGCGCACCCGCTGGCGGGCGGTGCGGCTCATCCAGTCCACCGAACGCAGGTAATCCAGCACTTTTCCGCGGATACGCACGGCGGCATAGGTGCTGAAGCGTGTGCCAAATTGAGGGTCATAGCGGTCAACCGCTTCAATCAAACCCAGCAACCCCTGATGAAGCAGGTCTTCGTACTCGCTGCCCAAATCAGGGGTAATGCCAAGGCGGCTGAGCAGGTAACGAACCAGCGGCACCGATTGGAGCACCAGCTGCTCGCGCGCTTCGGCGCTGCGAGTTGCCAGATACACTTCCAAAGCCGCTGTCGAAAGTTCCTGAACAGCCATTCAGAATTACTCCTTCACCTCGCCGGCGGACGGCTGGCTTGCTGCCTCTCCGCCGGTTTGAGCATTGACCTTTCCGCTATGGGGTGCGGCTTCCTGCCGAACGGCTTGCTCCGCAACCCGGCTGTTTGCCAGACCGGAAGACACCTGATAAGTCAGAAACCACAACACACTTCCCAGCGAAACCACACCCACCACAGCGCGGAGAAAGACCTCCATCAGCGTCGCGCCGGACATGAAGGAAACCAGTACAATCACCAGCGTGACGAGCAGCAAAATCAGGGTTGAGAAGGAAAAGAACACCTCGGCAAACAGCGGCAGGGTTACCTGCGGTACGGGCGGTTTTTTCCCGGCAGGCGGTTTCTTTGTCTTTTGTTCCTTTTCCGGTTGGGGATCTTTATTCTTCGCCATCAGTCCTGATTCCATCCTTTCCCAAAGAGTGCCGCGCACAGGCGGGAGGCTTCGGCGGCCTGAAATTTAGCGGCGGTTTCCTTGCCATACGCAAAATAACGCAGCGGGTAGGGAGTACGCCGCGTAAAGTTATAGACACTGCCAAAGGTCATTGTTTCGTCCATGCGGGTAAAGATCATTCCATTCAGGCGGAAAACACCCAGCGCGGCGCTGATCTGCACCAGATCACTCTCGCGGGTCAGCGCCGAGGCTACCAGCCAGGTCACCCGCTGGGGAATCTGGCTGAGCAGTTCGCCCAATTCAACCAGCGGATCTTCCCGGCAGGGGTTGAAACCGGCCGTATCTACCAGAAACACATCCGCATCCTGCATTTCGTCCGCAATGAGTTGAACATCCTGAGGCCGGTAAACCAGTCTGAGCGGGATGTTGAGCGCATCGGTGTAGGCGCGTGCTTCAGCAATCGCACCGGTGCGGATGGTATCCGCACATACCCACACCACCTTTTTAGCCAGGTGCTGGCTGTACAACATTGCCAGTTTTGCGGTGGTACTGGTCTTTCCGCTGCCGCTGGCGCCCACCAGGCAAACCCAACGCCCCGGCAGACGCAACGCCCCCGCAGCCGGCAGGCGCAGTTCAGCAGCCAGGACTTCCTGAACATAACGAACGCATAAATCATCCTCTTTCAACATCGCTGCGCCAAGGGTCTGGTTCAGGCGTTGCAAGGTGCGCCGCACAAAATCGGCCTCGACACCCTGCTCCAGCAGCCGCTGCTGAACGCGCTGCAAACTGGGGGGCAGCTGCCGGGCAGCGGCGGTTGCAGGCGGGGCTTCCGGCTCGACAGGCGGACATTCCAGCGCCGCCCCTTTTAGTTCCTCAACAGCAGGACGGGCTATCTGTTTTTGGGCAGAGCGCACCTCGGCGCGGCTGAGGTGGGGCGGTGACCAGCGCTGGGGTTGGTGGGTTGGGGTCTTTTCACCCGGCGGGAAGGCCGGTTGACCACCTACCCACTCAATGGCTGGCGCCGCTTCCTCAAACTCAATGTGAGCGCCATCGGCGCTGCGGCGCAGAACGGTTTTCGGTTGGGCGGTTTGGGCAGCCGTGTTTTGCAGCGGTGGGGCGGCGACCACCTCTACGCCCTTCTTGCGCCACACATTCCACACCGGCCCCATCGGAATTTCACGCGCCGAGAGCACAATGGCATCCGGGCCAAGTTCAGCCTGAATGCGCTGGAGGGCTTCGAACATCGTTTCACATTGATATTTGCGCGTTTCCATGCTCACCTCTCACCATGCTCAACTTTGACCATTCCCCAGCACCGCCCCCAAATCCAACATGCCGTGGGCTTTAACCCGCGTACCGGGGCTGACTTCGGAAAAGGCCAGCACCACCAGATTGGGCAGCGATTGCGCCGCCAGCCGGCGGAAGGCCAGCCGCAGTTCTCGCGGGCAGAGCAGAATTGGGAAATACCCCAGCTGCGCCAGTCCTTCCATTTGCTCACCGGCTTTCATCAGAAGGGTTTGCGCCAGTCCGGCATCCAGCGAAAGCGCCGGACCATTATCGGTGGATACCAAAGCGCTGCGTAGCAGCGACTCAACCTGCGGCGAAAGGGTGAACACATGCAGGGTGTTGTTCTCATCGCGGTACTGCGCCGAAATGGTGTTGGCCATGGTCTGGCGCACGGCTTCCGCCAGTATATTCGGGTCGCGGGTCACGGCTGCATGATTGGCAAGTACCTCCAAAATGCCGCTCAAGTCTCGAATCGGCACTCTTTCGCGCAGCAGGTTGCGCAGTACACTCTGCACCTCACCCAGCGTCAACATTTCGGGCACGACCCCCTCTACCGAAGCCGGTGACTTCTGGCGCAGTTGATTGATCATTTCCTGCACCAGCTGCCGGCTGAGCAAATCGGGGGCGTGGTTGCGCACCGTTTCGGTCAGATGCGTGCTGAGCACGGACAGCGGCGAAACCACCGTGTACCCTTTCAACTCGGCCTGATTCTGTTCGGCTTCGCTGATCCAAACTGCCGGCAGCCCAAAGGCCGGCTCAATGGTCTGGATACCCTGTAATTCACCATCCACACTCGAACCCGGAATGGCTAACATACGGTCAATCATCAATTCACCGCTGGAGACTTCCTGCCCGCGAATTTTGATACGGTAGGCGTTCGGGGCAAGGCGCAGGTTATCGCGGATGCGCACCACCGGCAGCACCAGCCCCAATTCGGCCATCAACTGGCGGCGGATACTGGTGATGCGCCGCAGCAGGTTATCCTGGGCATCTTCTTCAATCAGCGGGACCAGCCCGTAACCAATTTCCAGTTCAATCGGGTCAACCACCACCATTTCCAGCATCTGTTCCGGCGTTTCGGGTTCGGCAACGGTCGGCGCGGCAGCAGTCATCACCTGAGCGGCCTGTTCTTCCAGACGGGCTTTGTTGACAAAATAAGCACCCACCCCAAACCCCACGCTGATTAACCCAAACGGCAGTTTGGGCAGACCCGGCACCAGCATCATCAAAGCCACCAGAATGGAACCCACCGCCAGCACATTGAAATTGGAAATCTGTCCGAACAGCTCGTTGCCCAGCGAGGATTCCGAGGTGGAGCGAGTCACAATCAAACCCGCGGCTGCCGAAACCAGCAGCGCCGGCACCTGCACAGCCAGACCCGCCCCAATCGTCAGCAGCACATAGGTTTGCAGGGCATCCGCCAACGGTAAGCCGCGCTGAAGCACGCCGATCACAAACCCGCCGATGATGTTGACCAGCATGATAATGATGGCGGCAATCGCATCGCCGCGCACAAATTTACTGGCGCCGTCCATTGCCCCGTAAAAATCGGCTTCGGCTTCGATGGCTTTGCGGCGCTGGCGGGCTTCGCTTTCATCAATCAAACCGGCGTTCAAATCGGCATCAATCGCCAGCTGCTTGCCGGGCATGGCGTCCAGCGTGAAGCGCGCCGCCACTTCTGCCACGCGGCCCGCCCCGCTGTTGATCACCACAAACTGGATGATCATCAGGATCAGGAAGATGACAAAACCGACCACATAGTTACCGCCAACGATCAGGTTACCAAAGGTAGCCACAATTGCCCCGGCTTCACCGTTGAGCAAAATCAACCGGCTGACCGAGATGTTGATCCCCATGCGCAGCAGAGTGACCAGCAGTAAAACGGTTGGGAAAGCTGAAAATTCCATCGGCTGGCGGATGTACATGGTGAGCAGCATGATGCCGATGGAAACCGCAATGCTAAAGGCCACCAGTAAGTCCACCAGCAGCGGCGGCAGGGGCACCAGCATCAGGCCGACAATCACCACCAGCGTAAACGCCATGACAATATCTTTGGAGCGCAGTAAACTCTGCAGGGACTGGATCATCGGGTTAGAAGTACGCGTTGCTGTGGTCATCTTTTGCCTTTTTATCCTCCCACGGGGTGAGGTTGTGCCGGGCTGCGTCCGCGCAGACGGTACACGTACGCCAGCACTTCCGCCATGGCCAGATACAAATCCGGGGAAATCTCCTGGTCAATTTCAATCGTTTTGTACATCGCCCGCGCCAGCGGGATATTCTGAACAATCGGAATGTTGTGTTCGCGGGCAATCGCCACAATTCTTTCGGCTACGCGCAACGCGCCTTTAGCGATGACGCGCGGGGCATTCATCCCCTCGTGATACTCGATGGCAATTGCCAGATGGGTCGGGTTGGTGACCACTACAGTTGCCTTGGGGACTTTAGCCATCATTCGGTTGCGGGCAATCCGCCGCTGTTGAGCGCGGATACGACTTTTCAGAAATGGGTCACCCTCCGAACGCTTGAATTCCTCTTTGATTTCCTCTTTGGTCATACGCAGGCTGCGCAGCCAGTCCCAGCGCTGATAGGCGTAATCGGCAGCCGCAAGCACCAGATAAACACCGCCCACCCGCAGCATCAGGTTAACCGCCAGATCCGCAAACAGGCTCAACGCACTGCGGAAGTCGGTTTGCAGCAGGACGGCGAATTCCTCAATATGACCGCGCAGGTAACTGTATGCCACCCAGCCCACCACCAGCAGTTTGAGCAGAGCGCGCACAATTTCCACCAAACCGCGCAGGGAAAAGATGCGTTTGAAACCGTTGAGCGGATTGAGCCGTTTGAAGTCGAAACCGATTTTTTTACTCGTCCACAAAAAGCGCGTCTGTCCCATGGTAACGGCAATTGCCGTGAACATCAGCGCGAAGAGCATCAAACCCAACGGCGGCAGTACCTGACTGCCAATTGAATAAACCATTTGCAGCAGAACTTTCTCACTCAATTCGACCGTTGCAATCTGCGCCAGCGATTGGGTGATGAGCGTCGCAAATGAGGTGTTGATTTCTTTGCCCGGCCCGCGCAACAAAAAAGCCGCCGCCAGTAGAATGACAGCCGTGTTCAATTCCTGGCTGCGCGCCACCTGTCCTTCTTTACGCGCATCCTCAATTCGTCGCGGGGTTGGGGCTTCGGTCTTGTTGCTCATTGCTCAATTCCCAATCAACGTCAGCATGCGCGGCGCAATTTCGCGGTACAGGTTGCCGATTAAGGGCAGTCCCACAACGATGACCAGCCCCATGGCAATCAACGAAACGCCAATTTTCAACGGCAAACCGAGGAAATAAACCTGCACCTGTGGAGCAACCCGCGCCAATAAACCCAGCGTGAGGTCGGTCAAAAACAAGGCGGCCATCACCGGCAGCGCAAGGTGTACCCCCGCCAGAATTAACTGAGCGGTTGTTTGCATGAGAACATCCATGCGGTCGAGCGGAAGCGGCGCCATCAGCGGCAAAATTTCAAAGGTTTTTTTGACCGCAATCAAAAACAGGTGATGCCCGTCAATCACCAGAAAATAAAGCATCACCACCATCATAAAAAATTGATCCAGCGCGGTGGAACTTTCGGCAATGGCGGGATTGAACAGGCGGCTGGAAGCAAAACCGCTGCCCAAACCCATCGCTTCACCGGCAATTTGCAGCGCACCGAAGGTCAGTCGGGCGGCAAACCCGGCCAGCGTACCGATCAATACTTCACGAGCCACCCAAATAGCGTAAGCCAGTCCGTCCATCCACTCGGTTTGAGGCGGCAGAGGCTGCCAAGGCAATAAAATTGCCGCCAGGATCAATCCCAGTCCAACCCGCACCTGTAAGGGAATGGTCTGCCCGCCCAGCACCGGCACGGCAATCATCAACGCCAGAATCCGGGTCAGGGCAAGAAAATACAACTGAGCCTGCGCGACCGAAACAATCACAATCGTTCTCTCCCACGGCAGAACTTAGTTTCAGGATAACGGATTCGGGCAAAAAATTCCGTAAAGTCGGAGTGAAGCTCGTCTAAATATGGCGTAAAAAATTCAATCCTGCAAAGCACGCTGAATGCGCTGCGCAAGGCCTTGGGCATCCAGCGGTTTGACAAAGAAATCAACAACCCCCAGTTCTCTGGCGCGCAGCACCACTTCGGGAAACGCCAGCCGTGAAACAACAAACACCAGCGTTCCCTGCAGGGCTTGCGCCTGCTGCAGCCCTTCCAGTACTTCCAGTCCGTTGGCAGCCGGTAGAAACAAGTCCAACAGTAAAGCCTGCGGCTGGTAACGGCTGAGCAGATCAGGCAGGTCGGCTGCTTCACGAGCCATCACAACCTCAAAACCGGCGCGCTGCAAAGCCAGCCCGGCCAGGTCGCGCTGCAGGGCATCCGGTATCAGCAGGATGATACGCCTGGTTTGCTCTTCCATGACCGATTCTTCCTTAAACCGATACCCCTAAAATATCGCCAACACGCTGTTGAAAACGCTCCAAACGCGCTTCATCCAGCGATAGAATGGTCAGCACATCCGGATGGAGCACATCGCAAAACAGACCCTGCTGGCTGCCCTGTACCTTAATGGTCAGGTAGTTGGCCAGGTTGACGATGGCCGGCAAAACCGGGCTGGCGTGGGCGGATGACGGGTAATGGTGAAATGAAATGGCATCCATTAAAACCGTAGGAAAGCCCCAGCGTTGGGCAATCAAGCCGCCTACGCGGGCATGATCAATACCAATCAATTTCTCTTCCACCAGCCAGAGCGGTTGATTGTATTTTTGAACGTACAGGATGATTTGGCTGTAATCGGTCAGCACATACTGATCCAGCAGCAGTTTGCCAATATCGTGCAGCAGGCCGGCAACATAAGCCTCTTCCGGATCGGGATAAGCCAGTGTGCGGGCTGCCCATTCAGCGGTAACCGCCGTACCCACCGAATGATTCCATAACTCGCCGGTCCCCAAGCGGTAACCGCTCAACTGGCGATTCATCGAGTCAACCGCCACCGAAGCCAGCAGCAGCGACTTCAAACGCTTGACGCCGATGCGCACCACTGCGTCATTCAAAGACGTACACGTGCGTCCATACCCCAACGACGCCGAATTCGCCATTTGCAGCACCAGCGCCGCCAGCGCCTGATCCAGCCCAATATATTCGGCAATCATCCCAAGGCTGACTCTGGGATTTTCCAATTCTTTCAGCACACGCGTCACATTCGAGGGAATTGGCCGCAGATGATTAACCGATTGGAGAATGGCCTGGACACGTTGAGTCAGCATTGAATTGCTCCGTTGCAAAAGGTCAGGGTGTCAACCCCGGCAGAGAGTTGAATAACTCGGCGGTGAATACCAGGATTTGCTGCAGCATCCACGAACCCAAAATCACCAGCACCAGAATAATGCCGATCATCTTTGGGACAAACGAAAGGGTCGGCTCATTGATCTGGGTTGCCGCCTGCACCAGACTGATCAGGCTGCCCACCAGCAGGCTGACCAGCATGACCGGCCCCGCCAGAATCAGAGCCATGGTGATCGCTTTTTGCGCCAGAGTCATGACAAAGGCTTCGGTCAAGGCATCCTCCTCATTGCAAGAAACTCAACGCCAGACTGCGCACAACCAGATACCAGCCATCCACCATCACAAACAGCAGCAGTTTGAACGGCAGCGCCACCAGCGAAGGCGGCAGCATGATCATGCCCATCGAAAGCAGCACACTGGAAACAACCAGATCAATAATCAAAAAGGGGATGAAAATCACAAACCCCATCGTAAAAGCCGTGCGCAGTTCGCTGATGACAAAAGCGGGAAAGAGCGCGACAGTGGGGATGTCTTCCAGGGTTTGCGGGCGCTGCTCGCCGCTCAAATCCAAAAACAACTGGATGTCTTTTTCGCGGGTATTGGCGAACATAAAAGCCCGCACCGGCTCGACCGCCCGCTTGAAGGCCGTTTCCTGGTCAATTTCCTCTTTCAGATAAGGCTGAATGGCCGTTTGATCCACCTGCTGATAAACCGGCGACATGATAAAAAAGGTCAACAGCAGCGATAAACCAATCACCACCTGATTTGGCGGAATGGTGGGTGAACCGATGGCGCTGCGCAGCATGGACAGCACAATCACAATGCGGGTGAATGAAGTGGCCAGGATGAGAATTGCCGGAGCCAGCGAAAGCACGGTCAGCAGTACCAGCAGCTGCACCCCGCTGGTCACCTGTTTTGGCTGACCCTGCGGCTCAATGGTCAGGGTTACGCCCGGCGCGCTCAGGTTGGGATCACCCACACAGCCGCTCAAAAACAATGAAACCAGCGCCAGCGCAACCAGCAGGATGATTGTCTTTTGACGGTCGGAAAGGCTGGTCAACCATGCTTTGTTTTTCATGGCGAAATTATCCCTTTCCATTGGTTTTGACCTGTAAAAATCCCTGTAAGAGGCGGTTGAAATCCTGTCCGATGGGGATGGGCTGCTCTTCTTCGGCAGTGTTGGGCAGGTGGACTTCGGAAATGAGCGCAATATTCTGGTCGGTTGCCCCAATCAGAAAGTGCTGATTGCCCACCTGCACCAGATGCAGGGCTTGTTTGGGAGAAAGACGGATGGATTCTGCCACCATCAGCTGATCGCCGCGGCCCAAACGGCGCGGGTTGCGCGCCCAGCGCATTGCCAGCACGCCAAAGCCAACAATCATCAGCAGCACGCCTCCCAGTTTTACCGCCACCCCCACAAAATACAGGCCAGAAAATTCACCGGCGTTGTCTTGAGGGGCAGCCCCGCCACCCAAAGCCAGCGCAAGGCAGGCAATCAGGCTGAGCGCCAGCAGCCCGGCCTGCATCTTTTGCCGCCGGCTGGCAGCCGCATACCACTGCTTGATGCGGTTTATCCAGGACGACATCATAGACCACCCTTGCGGTTTTCGGGGCTGATCACTTCGGTAATGCGCACGCCGAATTTATCATCCACCACCACCACTTCGCCGCGTGCGATCAGCAGGTCATTGACAAACACATCTACCGGATCCCCGGCCAGGCGGTCCAGTTCGACCACCGAACCGTTCTGCAAATCCAGAACCTGCTGCAAGGTCATGCGGGTGCGCCCCAATTCAACCGTCACCTTCAGCATGACATCCATGAACAGGTCAATGCTGGCGCTTTCGCGCGTGGAAGTCTTGACCGCACTGGAGGAGGCGGTGCGAACAGGTGGGGAAGAATTTTCAAATTCATTGAGATTTTGCTCGTTCATCATTCACCTCTCGATCTCATCGGCAGGGTCGGCCGGTTCGCGAATGACCCCGCTAATTTGAATGGCCAGATTGCGGCCGCTGCGTCCCACTCTGCCGGTGAACCGCTTGCGGCGGGCAACTTCCACCACCAGCGGCTCACGGATAGAAGTATCCAGCTGGATGACATCTCCGACAGCCAGATTTAAAATTTCTCTCAAATGCAGTTCAGCCTGACCCAGCGGCACGCGGATGGGAAGGGTAACCCGCTGCATGTTCTGCAGCACCTTTTCGCGGGTGGTGTAATCCTGCTGCTGTTCTTTGCGCCCGGCAATCCAGATGTGTGGATTAAGTACGTTGGCAATCGGTTTGAGGGTATTGAAGGGAATGAACATACTCATCGTGCCGGTGGTGCCTTGAATGTTCAATTCAAAGGTCAGCAGCATCACCCGTTCGTTGCCCATAATCATCTGCACCCAGTGTTGGTTGGTGGTCGAATCTTCCAGAGTGGGTTCCACCGAAACCACTTTGCTCCAGGCGGCTTTGATATCACCCAGCATGTGCTCCACCAACCCGCGCAGCAGCGACTGGTCAATTTCGGTCAACTGGCGGTCTTGATAGCGGCCCTCGATCTTTCCGCCCAGCCGCTGTTCCAGAATCAGGTAACTGATGTTGGGGCTCATGGTAATCACCACCTGACTGGGCAGCGGAGCAAGGTTAATCATGTGAAAGAGCGAGTTGGGCGGAAAATCTTTGAGAAAATCATGAAAGCGTCCCTGTTCGGTGTGTACCAGACGCGGGCGCAAATTGGTGCGCAGAAAAGTCGGCAGCGAGGTCGTCAGCCGCTCGGTCAGGTCTTCATGCACCAGTTCCACGGCGCGCATCTGTTCCTTGGAGAAGCGGTCCGGTGACCAGAAGTTGTAGGCGGTCACCTTCTTGCCTCCCTCGGTTTCGGCGCGCCCGCGCTGCTCGCCGCCCTGATTGATCAGTTCGGCAAGATTGACGCTTTCCTGACCGTCCTTCTGGTCAACCTCAATGGCGCCTTTGAGTAGTGCGTCAATTTCCGACTGCGATAACATGGGTCACTGCACCACAAATTCTGTGAAATAGACGGACAGCAGATGAAATTCCGGCAGGCGCTGCGAAATGGCCTGCATCAGTTCCTGCCGCAGCCGTTCCTTGCCCTCGGCAGTGTACAATTCTTCAAAGGTTTTGGTGGAAAGCAGCGTAATCACCACATCATCCATCACCGGCATCCGCGATTGAATGCGGGTTTGAAAATCATTTCCTGCCGCAGCCGTTTCTCCCGACCCATGATCACCGGAGGATTTAGCGGTTTTTGCATCTGCCGGGGCTTCTTCGGGCGCAAATTCCAGCACGACCGTCAGGCGGATGTATTTGCGCCCGCTGGGGTCGGCCAGATTGATGATTTTGGTGGACATGTTGACCATAATCCCCTCGCCCGGCTGATAGACATGCGGGGTGGGAGTTGGTTCTGCGGCTGCCTCAACCGTCCCTAACGGCAGGCTGCTGCGTGAATAGTCGTAAACCAGATGAAACGGCTTGGGGAAATCATCCGGCGCAAACATGATGTAGGCAGTCGCCAGCGAAATGGCTGCAATGGCCGTGACCACCAGAAAGGTCATCACTTTGGTTGCAATGCTGAGAATGCTCAATACTTTACTCATTGCTCATGCTCCTTCATTAAGGCTGCGGAACATTGGGGGCTACATTCAGGTTTTCAACCCCGATCACACTGTTTTCAACGGGATAAACAATGATGATATCCACGCGGCTGTTCAGCGCACGGTGAGCGGGTGTATCGTTTGGAAAGATGGGGTCATATTCCCCACGCCCGGTAATGATCAGGCGGCTGGGGGCGATTCCGTTTTGCATCAAAAAGTCCGCCACACTCATCGCCCGTGCCAGCGATAGTTCCCAGTTGTTTCGGTAGGGTGAATCGGCCGGCAAGGAGTCATCGGTATGCCCCACCAACCGAATGGGGTTGCCAATCGGTCGCACCATTTCTACAATCGTGTGCAAAACTTCCAGGGCAGAGGGAGAAAGTTCTGCCCTTCCGGGGGCAAACACCAGTTTTTCACTCAGCGAAATTAATACGCCCTCAATGTTGGTCTGCACACTGACTTCGTTGCCGAATTGGGTGCCCGATAGCATACGGGTCAACTGGCCGGCCACCTCTTCGGATTTTGGCGGAGCTTCCGGAATGCCCGGCACGACAATCGGTTTGGGCTGGCCGTTTTCAATGCTGCCGCCGCTCTGGTTGATCTGGACATCCACCACGCGCGCCGCCCCGCCCAGCGAAAACGCCGCCCGCATGCTCTCCGCCAGCCGCTTGTACTTTTCCACATCAATCTGACCCATGGAGTACAGCACCACGAACAACACCATCAACAAGGTGATGAAGTCCGCGTAACTAAC
>NZ_JBRCOK010000008.1:0-30945 GCF_053501535.1 Bellilinea sp.
GGGAGGGGGGACGAAAATTCGAAAGTTGATTTGAAAATCATTAATCCCGAATTGACCTAAGATTAGTTCGCCAATGATGTGGAAGACGGTGATGGAGGCGCCCCAATGAGAAACGATGCTCAACCGACTTTCGTTCGGGTGGTGATTACCCTGTTTGTGTTATTTACAGTGGTGAGTCTTTCCTGTAATCTGCCTTTTGGAGGGAATCGGGAGCGTCCGCTTACAACCACACCCGTTGAGCAGCCCACCTCGCTGCCACAACCTGAGGAAGAGTTGCCTCCTACCGTTTTGGAAGTTCAGCCGGAACCAGGTAGTATTCTCACTTCCCGCGACGGCATCCTCCTCACCTTCGATCAACCCATGGATCGCTCCTCGGTAGAAGGCGCTGTAACCGTGCAGCCCGTGACCGCAGGACGTTTTGAGTGGCTGGATGACTCTTCGGTGCGTTTTGTGCCGGATCAACCCCTGCCATTGAGTACTCCTGTCACCTTTACGGTACAGACAACCGCAAAAGACAGGAGCGGAAAGAACCTTGCCCGCTCGTTTTCTTTTCAATTTCGCACCGCGGAAACGGTGCGAGTCACCGAACGCATTCCCCAACCGGATGTTCAGGAGGTTGACCCTACCACGGTTGTGGCAGTAACCTTCAACCGCCCCATCGTTGAATTGGGTGAAGTTGGCTCAGCGCTGCCGGCTGCGTTTACTTTACAACCCGCAGCCGAAGGGGAAGGCCGCTGGCTGAACACCAGCACGTATGTATTTACCCCTCGCCCGGCTCTGGAAGGCGGAAAGACCTATCAGGTTGAGATGAACACTGAGTTGACCGGTGTGGATGGAACACCGTTGACCGATGCCGAGGCGCTGAACTGGCAGTTCAGTACGGTTAAACCGGCACTGGTCGGTTTTGAACCGGACCTGGATGGGGCTCAGCCGTTGGATGTTTCGATTCGCTTGACCTTCAACCAGCCCATGGACCGGCGCAGTGTTGAGCAGGGTCTGCGTTTGCGCGGGCAGGATGGCAGTCCGGTCGGCGTGGTTTATGAGTGGGCGGAACGGGATACGGTGGTAACCCTGCAGCCCCAGGGGCTGCTGGAACGAAATCGTGAATATGTGATTGAGATGGATCGGGTTGAATCACTGGGCGGCGTAGCCATTGATGAAACGGTTCGCCAATCCTTCCGAACGGTAGGCCAGTTTCAGGTTGTTTCGACCACGCCGGCAGCTGGTGAGGAGTTGGAAATCTACGATGATTTTGCCTCGCTATTGGTGGAATTTTCTGCTCCTCTGGCACGCGGTCAAAATCTCAAGGAACGGGTCATCCTTGAACCGAAAATCAGCAATGATTACATGTACAGCGATGAACAGGCCGGTTTCTTATATCTTTCCGGTTTTTTCAAAAGCGGTCAGACGTATCGCTTAACTTTGAAGGCAGAATTACAAGACCGCTGGGGTCAGGCGCTGGGCAGAGATTACACGCTGACCTTCAAAGCGGGCAGTCAACTTCCCTCACTAAGAATCCCGATTCTGAGTGCGTACTCTACCCTGTATTATGCCCTGCCGGGCGATCAGTACCTGCCGGCTTATGCCACCAATCTTGAAATGCTGAATATCCTTCGGGCGCGGATGACCTTAATGGATGTCATTCGGGCAGTTGAACGTACTCCCTCGGTTGATTCTTTTGCGGTGGAAGAAAACTGGCAGGTCAATTTGAATCTGCCGCAAAATGTCAGTCAGGGGATTGAAATTCCGTTCAAAGGCGACAACGGTGGTTTGGAAACCGGCCTGTACGCCTTTCGCATCAGCTCACCGCAGTTTACGCAAACCTATCAAACCGTAAACTTGCTCATGGTTGTCAGTCCAATCCAGGTAACTCTGAAAGAAAGCCAGCAGGAGGTCGTGGTTTGGGCGGTCAATATCCTCAACCGTCAACCGGTGAGCGGGCGCGAGGTAACGGTTTATCAAGGCGGGAGCGGGTTGGTGTTGGGCAAGGCACGCACCGATGATCAGGGTATTGCGCGCATCTCCCTGACCGAAAGCAATCTTTACCGCACGTTGGTGGTCACTGTGGGAAATGAAGGTGATCCTGATTTTTCGCTGGCAACTTCGGAATGGAATGCCGGAATTTACCCGTGGAACTTTGGGATCAGCAGTAATTTTGACCAGCCCAAGATCAAAACCTACGGTTACACCGACCGTCCCATTTATCAGCCGGGTCAAACCGTGTATTACCGTTACATTGTTCGTCAATGGAATGACGCGCGCTATCCGATTTCGGATTTGAAGGAAATTACGGTGAATTTTTATGGAGCATACTCGCCGGAACAGGGAAATCCGCTGCTTGAAAAACAAAAATTAATCCTCTCGCCTTACGGGACGGCTCACGGTCAGGTACAACTCCCTGCCGATGCCCCAACGGGTATTTACACCCTGCAAATTGAGGATCAACCCGATTCGGTGATTGAGTTTCAGGTGGCCGCTTATCGAAAACCGGAATTGGATTTGCAGGTTTCGTTCTCGAAGCCGGCTTACCGCATTGGAGAGGACATCCGCGCTGAGGTTGAAGCAAATTATTTCTTTGGAGCACCGGCTGCTGGCGTTAATGTCAGCTGGTCTTTGTATGCTCGTAATGCCGAAGCAGACCTGCCAGGCGGTTATATTTCCGGGATGCTGGACACCTTCTGGCTCGACCCCGAATGGTGGATGCGCATGGAATTACCGCTGGGTGATTATCTGTTGGGTGGCAGCGGCGTTACCGGTGCGGATGGGCGCTTCCCATTGACCTTTTCAAGTCAAACCCTGAGTTCACTGCTTGAAGAAAACCGTCAGAAAATACTCACTCTCGAAGTCACCATGACGGATGAAAGCGGATTTCCTGTATCTCAACGTGTGCAAACCGTTCTTCATCCTTCGGCGATTGTCATCGGCATTCGCCCGGAGAGCTGGGTTCAACCGGCGGGCAGCCCCTTCGTCTTTTCCGTCCTGACAGTCAACTGGCAGAATCAACCGGTTGGGGGGCGCACGCTGAGCGCATCTTTCGACCGGATTGAGTGGGTGCAGGAGTGGAGCGAGGTTGAAACCGGCGCGGTTTCCTACCGGGAAGTGGTCACACCGGTCAGTGGTGCAGATCTGCGTACCGGCAATAACGGTCTGGCAACGCTGGAGTTTACCCCGCAGGAAGCGGGTATGTATCGCCTGGAAGTTCGCGGGGAGGGGGCGGTATCGCAAGTGCTGGTTTGGGTGGGAGGCTCGGGTTCCGCCCCGTGGCCGCGCCTGCCAAATCAGCAAATACGAGTGGAAGCCGACCGGAAGGAATATGCTGTGGGTGACACAGCCCGGATTTTCATTCCCAATCCGTTCAAAAATGCTACGCTGGCATGGGTCAGTATCGAACGGCGTGGTGTGATCAGTTATCAGGTGCTTTCCTTGGACGAAGGTGGTCAGACGGTGAACCTGCTCGTTCAGGATAAATTTGCACCGAATGTTTTCGTTTCGGTGACCATATTGGGAGTAAACGAAAATGGGAAGCCGGATTTCCGGCAGGGCTATCTTGATTTGAAGGTAAAACCAGAAGCTTTTCAACTGGATGTGCGGCTGATTGCTCCTGCAAACCGCTTTGAACCGCGGCAGACGGTCGGGCTGGATTTGCTGGTCAAGGATCAGCGCGGCAATCCCCTTCAGGGTGAATTTTCTGTTGCGGTGGTGGATAAGGCAATTTTTGCGTTGAGTAATCCGAATGCTGCCGATATCGTCACTGCATTTTATGGCGAACAACCGTTGGGGGTGTTTACCAGCCTGTCGCTGGCTGCTTATATCGGCCGAATTCCTCTGCTGCCGCGTGGCCTGGGCGGTGGTGGGGGCGGTGATGCTCTCCAGTTTTCTCTGCGCAGTGATTTTCAGGATACCGCCTTCTGGGCAGGAGCCGTTGAAACCGATTCCAGCGGCTATGCACGGATTGAGTTTGCCCTGCCCGATAATCTAACGACCTGGGTGGTGATGGTGCGCGGGCTGACCCGCGATGCGCGAGTCGGTGAAGCATCCCGTGAAATTGTGGTCAGTAAAGATTTACTGATTCGCCCGGTGCTGCCGCGGTTTGTGGTGGCCGGCGACCGGCTGGAGATTGGGGCGGTGGTTCAGAACAATACCGACCGCCAACTGGATGTCACCATTCGACTGCAAAGCAGCGGGTTGGCTCTGGAAGATCCGGCGTTGGAACGACAAGCCCTTCAATTGGCGGCAAACAGCCGCCAGCGGGTGAACTGGTGGGTCAAAGTAGAAGATGTTTCCTCCGCATCCCTGATCTTCGCTGTGGAAGGCGGCGGTTTGCAGGATGCGGTCATGATTTCCGGTGAGGATTTACCCATCCGCCGCTACACCACTCCCCAATCCTTTATGACCGCGGGAATCCTGGAACAGGCGGGTGAAGTACTGGAAGTTGTCAGTTTGCCGCGTTCGTTTACCCCCAGCAATGGCAATTTGGGGGTGGAATTGTCTCCCAATCTGGCGGGGAGTGTGCTGGCCGGTCTGGATGGGATGGAGGATTATCCAGATGATTTTGTCGAGGTAATCCTTTCCCGATTGTTAGCCAATTTGAGTTTGTATCAGTTGAGCCGGGAGGTCAATTTTGCGACGCCTGACCTGAACGAGCGCTTGCAACAAAATATCCGCCGCGACCTTGACCGACTGATTGGTAAACACCAGACCGACGGTGGTTGGAGTTGGTTGGCAGGAGAACCCAGCGACTTTTTCCTGAGCGCTTACGGCTTGTGGATTCTGGATCAGGCGAGCGCAGCCGGTTTTGTGGTTGAGCCATTCCATATCATGGATGCCAACCGTTTTGTAACCGCCAGTCTGTATACACCGGAGATGGTACAGGAAACCTCGAAATTGGATCAACTGGCTTTTGCTTACTTTGTGCTCAATCAAAACGGCCGTCAAAATCAAGTGCCACCGGAATTAGTCCGCTTACGGACACGGTTGAATCCGTGGGGCCAGGCATTCCTGGCTATGGCACTCAACGCCGGTGGGGACTCTCAATCGGCTGAGACAATTCTTGCCGATTTGCAAGGCGCCGCCATTCGCTCTGCTAGCGGGACTTACTGGCGGCAGGCAGAAGACTCGTTGTACCGCTTTGCAAATACCTATGCTTCCACTGCCATGGTGCTGATGGCGCTGCTTGAGATTGACCCGGCCTCACCGCTGGTCGGGGATGCCGTGCGTTACCTGACGCTTCAACGCGGCGGGCATGGCTGGATGAACAGTTTTGGCAGCGGCTGGGTGCTGGCAGCCCTATCTCGCGCCGTGCGGGCAACCGGTGAATTGCAGGGTAATTACTCCTTTTCTGCCGTCTTGAACGGCGCGGTGATTGCCAGCGGACAGGCGAGTGGCGCACAGACCTTCAACCCGGTGCGTGGTAGTGTCTCGGTGGCTCAACTGCCCTCAAACCGCAATGCGCTGCGTATTCAACGCGGTGCCGGTAGCGGACGATTGTATTACCGCGCGGTGTTGGAGGTGGGTCAGCCGGTAGAAACGGTGCAGCCGATGGATGGAGGAATCGTCCTCAGTCGGGAATACTATCTGGAAGGGGCTGACTGCGGGGTAGACACCTGCCTGCCAGTCACCAGTGTCAACCGTTCGATGAGCAATCCGGTCGTGCAGGTGCGCCTGTCCGTCACCGTGCCTCAAGACCTAACCTATCTGGTGGTGGAAGATTACATTCCTGCCGGTGCGGAGATTGTGAATACAACCCTGCAAACTACCCGGCAAGGCAGCGAAGTGGAGCAAATGATGTTTGTGAATCAGGATCGCTTCAGCCGCGGCTGGGGATGGTGGTACTTTCATGAACCGCGCATTTTTGCTGATCACATCCGCTGGGTGGGGGCATATGTGCCGGCCGGGACGTACGTGCTGACATACCGGTTTATTCCTCTTCAGGCAGGCGAGTTTCGGGTGCTGCCAGCGCGGGCATATGCCTATTACTTCCCCGATGTTCAGGGCAGGACAGGCGGTACCGTGTTCAAGATCGAATAAAGAGGCCGAACTTAATCAGTTGGTGGCGTGGAGAGTTCATCCAAAATGGTGGAGAGCCGCTCCAAATCCGCCAGCAGATTTTCAAGCGTTTCGCGCCGGGCGGCTTGCGGCATTTCGGATTGGGTGGACTGCGAAGAGGACTTCATCAGCAGGCTGCCAAGCCGCTCGGCTTCTTCTGGCAATAATTGACCGTCACGGACCAGTTGATCCAACCGCTGCGATAATTCCTGATTGACCAGCTGATCGAAATCAACACGACCGAATAGAGAGGCCAGCAGGGTTTGCCAGTTTTTTTCACCGAGATCGATCCAGCGGTCGAACGGGTTGGGCGGCAGCCAGCCGCCCAACCGCTTTTCGGCGCTGAACAAGGCCTGTAACATTACCAGAGTGGTCAGGTCAACACCACTGTCATGGTCAATGACCTGAATTTCCTCCCCTTCCCGCAATAATCTGGCAATCTCCGGCAGGGTGATATAACGCCGGTTGACGGTGTCATATAATTTGCGGTTGCTGTAGCGTTTGATGTGCAGCATCAAGAACCGGTCTACTCGCTGCGTTCTTTGCGTAATTCTTCAATCTTTTTGCTCAATTCAGCAATTTTGGCGCTGAGTGCTTCAATATCCGCTTGGGTGACCGGAGCTGGGCGACTTTTCTGAGCAGCGGCACGGCGTTCCTGTTCCAGTTTCTCGCGTTTCTCCATGATCTCTTGAATCATTTTTCGCGCATCTTTTTCGGCCAGTTCGCCTTTTTCTACCAGACGGTTGACAAATCGCTCAATTTCTTCCTGAGCCAGGGCAGCGGCACCGATGCCTGCCAGCAGGATTTTGCGGGAAAGTTCGGTGAATCCGCCGCGACCGGCGACATCTTCCACAAATTCGTGTTCAGTTCGTTTTGCCATTTCGACCTCCTTTTGATAACGCAATGCGTTATATCCAATATAACGCATTGCGTTATGATTGTCAATAGTTGATTCACTCACCCCCTGTCCGGTTAAGGATAAAAAGAATCTTACCTGAGGGCTGGTCAATTAGCAGCAATTTTCTTTATTGACTTTTGGGTTAGGAGGTATATAATCGAATTGTTGATAAAAAAGGTAATATTATTCTAAAAATAACGCAGCCTGTAATAAGTGATTTTACCCAAAGCAGACACTCAGCCCTATGGTTTTGATGGATAGGATCGAGTAGTTTTTATATTTAAGGCCGGAAACGTATTTCCCCCGGCCTTAAAGGAGGTCTTATGAAGATTTGAAAGTCATCCTGGCCATATTGGCCTGTTGGTTTTCTTAATCCGATTCGATTGGTCAAGAGGAGTATCTGATGAAATCACGTGACAAAAAAGAGGAAGAACCAACCCAAGAGGAACCATTCTATCCTCATCCTTCTTCGGAAGAAGTCCAGGAAGAAATTTCACCCGAAAATCCATGTTCTCCACCCACCGGAGAAATAACCAAACCCAAAGGCGATTGTCATTGCGGGGGACGTTCCCGCAAGACCAAAGAAAAGGAACAGATTACAGAGATTTTGAAACGGGTACCGGGAGTCAAAGTGGACGATTTCCGCAAGCCCAAACAACGTCCCGGCATAAAAGCAGATTGCCTTTGCTGTGATTTACCAACTGTGGATGCCATTGTGCCCTTGATGGTGGAGATTTTTAACCGTTTTACGAGAGGAGAAGGTCCACGTCCCGGATTTGAGGAGATGATTTATGCAGCGCTCTCGCGCCTTAGCAAAAAACAAGTAAAGGCGCTCGAAAAAGGATTTGAGGGCTATGAAAATCTCTCGCCCCGTCTACGTAAATGTTTGTTCGATGAGCGATTGGCGGATAAAGTCCGCGGTGATGGAGTTCAGCCTGGGGATGTGATCGAGGCTTTTATTCTTGAAGGGCTGGCTTACACGGCTCAAACCCTGATGTCCCATTCAAAGGGTGTGAAAGGTCCCGGCCAGGTCAGAATCTGGGATGCAGTTCTACCTCCTACTCCTAACGGTTCTCAACAGCCGCGGATTTTCAGCGGCCCATGGCCATGGTTGACTGCCATCCGGCCGGATGTAGGCGATTATAAAGAGTACGGCAGTGTGGCGAGCTTTCGCTCTTCATTGGAAAATGTTTACACGTTCCAACCTTATCAAATTGCCAAAGATTGTAGCGTTTCGGTAAATGTCAACAAACCGGGTGAACTGATTGCCAATTGCACGCCAAAAACCCCACCGCCCCCTCCGCCGGGAGCCTTGTTTCCTAACTTTTGTGAAGGGGGGCAGGAGTACACCTTCAACGGGCAATGTCTCCAATTTCCAGTAGTTGAACCCGGTGCCACCCTTTGCTTGAGAGGATTCAATTTCATAACCGAAACGGTCAAGGTATGGTTCGTGAATCGGGATACCGGCTTAAAAATTTCTCTCGACGCACCAGTTTTTGGAGATTTGGAAACACCGGTAAAGGATGAAACTGGTCATACCATTCATGATTGGCGGGTATCTGATTCAGTGGTGGTCAATGTTCCTAAAGAGCATCCTCAACAACCCGGCGCCCCTTTTCCGCCCGGCCTTTATGATGTGTGGATTGAGGTAAATAATGTGCTTTCGGCAGTTTATGCAGGCGGCGTTGCCCCCCGGCTAAAGTCCAATAAACTAATCCTTCAAATTGAACCCGATCCCAATATCGCCTTTCATTTTTGGAGCGAAAACGGCCGTTGTTACGAGGAAACGGATGGTCTGGGTTCAGATGAAATCTGGTTTGACGCATGGGTTGCCCACTTAATACCGGCTTCGATGCCTTCTGGAAAACATACCCTTGCGCCAGTGAAGCATGTTGAGTTTAATCGGGACGCCTGGGATGATATGGACTCAGGAGAAGACTCAGGCGCCTATAGCGCTGATTTCTGGAACGGTTCCTTCAATCGAGGGTTGATGGCAGCCGGTCTGATTGGCTTTGAGGTGGACAGCGAGTCGGCGGCTAAAGAACAATTGCGGGATTTTGGCTCGGCCTTTGTTCATTACCTTGAAAGTGTCTGGCAAGGAGCCGTTGCGATGGAAGGCACGGCTGCATCCATCGCAAAAATGATTTCGTTGACATTGACCCAGGGATTGATCGTTCTGGCGGTTGTTGCGGCTTTGATTCTTATTGTGGGGCTGTTCTGGGCTGCCTGGGCACCAGCCGACCGGATAGCCGTGGATTTGATCACACTGGATGCACGCAAAGCCTGGAATTTGACCAGTCCAAAGGGACAACTACCCCCCGTTGAGCGTTACAGATTCGAAGAAGTATCCACAAGTCATAATCCAAAACCCAAAGCCCCTGACACTCCGGCAACCGTTCGATATGTAGTAGAGCACCGTTATGTTACCCCGGAAGATGGGGAGGATTCGGATTACGGCGTTACTTTCCAGTTGACTCGCATGTAAACTGTTGTATGGTCCCTGAACGGCTTTGCAGCTTCAAAATGGCTGCAAAGCCGTTTTGTGATTAAAAGCGGGGGTCAGGAATTTTTTAAGTTAATTTTGTGATGAAATTCACATGACATTCATCAAAAATAATGATATACCTATACCAGCGATCGTGTTTCCCCTTTTACGTTGTTAATCAGGTGTGGTCAGGCAGATTTTTTTAACGGCGCGTCGGCAGACATTTCAATCTTAAGACTCACTCCACGGAGGAAAAACCATCATGCTCCATCTCTTAACGGCGGTCGGGATTCTGGTGTGTGCCATTCAGGCCATCCGCTCCCGGCGCTTGATTGTTTCAGCGCTGTGGCTGGCAGGCACCAGTGCGCTGGTTGCGCTGGAATTGTATTTGCTCGGCGCGCCTGAAATCGGGGTTATCGAATTGAGTGTCGGTGCCGGGCTGGTAACGGTTTTGTTCGTTTTTGCTATCAACCTGACCGGCGAGGAAGCCACCGATTTGAAGGGATTGATCAAAGAACCGCTGGCTGTGGTGGTAACCATTCTTATGGTGGTTCTGCTGGGAATTTTACTGGTTCCGGGGGTTGATCGGGCTGCACCATCTTTGGGTGAACCAGCCTTAAAAGCGGTATTGTGGGGCAATCGTCAAATGGATGTGATCTTGCAGGCGGTACTGGTGTTTTGCGGCGTGCTGGGGGTTTTGGGTTTGTTAGGTGAGAAGGAATCAACCCCGACAGGCCAGACTCATTCGGAGGATAAGGGATGATTCTATCCGTTCCTAATGTGGTCATTCTGATGGTGGTTGGGCTGCTGGGGGTGGGTATCTATGCGCTTTTGACTGTTCGCAATTTAATTAAAGTTGTGGTAGCGCTGCAAATTATGGTCAAAGGGGCAATGCTGGCACTCGTACTGGCCGGCCGTTTGCAGGGCCAGGAAAACCTTGGGCAGAGCATGGCTTTAACCGTGATCGTTGCCGACACCATTGTGGCGGTCGTTGGTCTGGCATTGGCCGTGCAGGTGCGACGGGTGGTTGGCAGTCTGGACTTGAGAGCGTTGACCACGCTGCGGAGGTAGCCTATGGCGATGACCTGGCTGATGCTGACAATTGGCTTACCGTGGCTGGGGGCGCTGGTCATCTGGCTGGTTGGTGACCGGGACGAAAAATTTACCCACCTGCTGGCTGTGGCGTTTTCGGTTGCCGCGGGTGGGGCAGCCCTGCTTCTATTACCCTACGGCAAAGAACGGCTGTTATTTGCCATTCCGATGGGAGGGGTTTTTGGCGATTTCACCTTTGTGGTGGATGGATTGGGTGTATTTCTGGCCGCCATTGCCACAGTCGTTGGTTCGCTGGCGGTGATTTTCTCGGTGGATTACATGCACGGTGAACAGCAGCTGGCCCGCTACTACGCCTTTGTGCTGTTTTTCATCGGCGGGATGGCCGGGCTGGTGCTGACCAGCAACCTTTTGTTGATGTTCTTTTTCTGGGAAATTACAGCCTTATGTTCGTACGCGCTGATTTCCTTTCATAATGATGACCCCAAAGCTGTTGCCGGCGGCATCAAAGCGCTGATCATCACTCAATTCGGCGGAATTGGCTTGCTGGCCGGGGCATTGCTTTTATATGCTTACACCGGAAGTAATGATTTTCAACCGCTGCTGGAAAATCCGGCCATCGTGCCGGCAGGGGTATTGGCGTGGATGGGGTTTGGCTGTTTGATAGCGGCGGCGGCAAAATCGGCACAATTCCCCTTCCAGACCTGGTTGCCGGATGCGATGGAAGCCCCTACACCCATCAGTGCGCTGATTCATGCAGCCACAATGGTCAATGCAGGGGTGTATCTGCTGGCGCGCTTTTACCCGGCGTTTGCCATAGTGCCCGGCTGGCGTGAAGCGGTGATGATTTGCGGGATGCTTTCGGCGCTGCTGGCAGCCATGATGGCAATGGTTGCCACCGACCTGAAACGTGTGCTGGCGTATTCCACCGTTTCACAGTTGGGCTTCATGGTTTATGCGGTTGGGGCGGGGGGAGTGTTTGCCAGCCAGTTTCACTTGCTCAGCCATTCTGTTTTCAAAGCGCTGTTGTTTCTGGCGGCCGGTGCAGTCATTCACTCGATTGGCACACGCGATATGCGCCAGATGGGCGGTCTTGGTCAGCACATGCCTTTGACGAGGGCGGTGTTTATCGTGGGTGGTTTGGCGCTGGCAGGTATCCCAATTTTCAACGGTTTTTGGAGCAAAGAGTTGATTCTGGAAGCGGGCCTGCACGGCAATCCGCTCTGGTTATATGGGTTGATGGTCCTGGTGGTCGGGCTGACGGCATTTTACACCGTGCGCATGATCGCAATGGTCTTTTACGGCGAGGCACGCGCCGGTCTGCATGTTCATGATGCCGGCAGTGCGATGAAGGTGGCCCTGTTGCCGCTGGCAATTGGCAGCCTGACCACCTGGTTGCTGGCCGGGCCTTTTGGTCATCTGCTGGCAGAAAGTTTACCGGCTCATCATCTGGAAGTTCACAGCACATGGGCTATGGTCGAGGAAGTCATTGCTGCGCCGGCGACTTATCTGGCATTGGGGGTGGTGGCAATTGGCTTGCTGGCTGGCTGGCAGCGTAAGCGTTTGATCCCGCTCGGTCAGGCACTCGGCGGAGTGAGCAAAGCGGCAGCCGAGAGTTTTGGTTTCGAGGCGATCAACCGCGGGGTGGTCATTGCCACCCAAAAACTGGCAGAAGCGTTGCGGGTTACCCAGCCGGGTTTGTTGAACTGGAATGTGTTTGCGATTGTGTGTGCTTTGCTGATTTTGCTGGCAAGTCTGGCCGTGGGAGGGCGTTGACATGGAAGCGGGCCTGGCATTTCTCCTCGTCGTTGCTTTACCCCTGCTGGGGGCGCCGCTGATTTATTTGATCGGCCGGCTGGTGGAAAGAAAACAGGCGGGCGTTAATCCTTCGCGCTGGGTGGCTTTGGTGGTGCTGCTGGCGGCTTTTGTTCCTTTCAGCCTTGTGGCGCAGATGCTCTTCACGCAAGGGATGGTGATTTCGTTTTCACTGGGGGTGATTCGGCTTCAAATGGATGGGGTTGGTGCGCTGCTGGCCGGTCTGGTGCTGGTGCTGGGCATCCTGGTTACTCTGTTTTCAGGCCCTTACTTGAGCAAGGAGGAACATCAGGAAAAATTTTACGCCCTGCTCAGTATGATGATTGGCGGAATGATTGGTTTGGGCTGCACCAGTGACCTGTTCAACCTGTGGGTCTGGTTTGAGTTGATGGCCATCGCCTCGTATCCGCTGGTATCATTTCACCGCCATTCACCGGCAGCCCTGGAAGCGGGTGTCAAATACCTGGTGCAAAGTGCGGTCGGCTCAGCCTTTGTGCTGATTGGGATTGCGCTCGTGTTCGGGCAGACCGGCAGCCTGGCCTTTGCCGGTATTCGCGCCAATGCGCCGCTGACGCCGGTCATGCTGGCGGCGGGCGCTTTGTTCCTGATCGGCTTCGGGGTCAAAGCCGCCCTGGTGCCGTTGCATACCTGGCTGCCGGATGCTCACTCGCAGGCGCCCAGCGGAATCAGCGCCATGCTTTCGGGTGTCGTCATTGAGGCCGGGCTGATTGCGCTGTTGCGCGCATTGGGGGCATTGTTTGCGGTCAGTGATTTATGGGGGTTTTTCCTGCTGGGATTTGCTGCCCTGAATATACTGCTGGGCAACCTGATGGCCCTGCGTCAGACGCAGGTCAAACGCCTTTTGGCGTTTTCCAGTCTCAGCCACATGGGTTATATTCTGTTGGGGATTGGATGCGCCTTTGCCTTTGGGGCAAGCAACGCGGCTGCGGGCGGTTTCTTCCACATATTGACGCACGGCTTAATGAAAGGACTGGCATTCCTTGCTGCCGGGGCGCTGCTATATGCTTTGTACCTTGCGAACGGCAAACATCAGCCTTTGATGGTTGAAGATTTGGACGGCGCGGCAAACCGCTATCCCCTGGCGGCATTCAGTCTGAGTGTGGCGCTGCTGGGTCTGGGTGGTATTCCCCCACTGGCTGGGTTTATGTCCAAGTGGCAAATTTTTGTAGGTGGTTTTGAAACACGCCAGACCTGGGCAATTGTGCTGGTGATTTTTGCTGCTCTCAACAGTGTCCTTTCACTGGCCTATTATGCCCCATTGATCAACCGTATGTACCGGCATCATCCTTCTACAACGATTCAAACCGGTCAACCGGTTTCGGTGTGGATGAATGCGGTGTTGATTGTTCTGACGGTGGGCGTAGTCATATTGGGCTTTTGGCCCTCGCTGGCAGGCTGGTTGACTCAACCCGCTGCCCAAAGTTTGCTGGCTGCGTTGGGCGGTTAAGGAGCTAAAGGTTTATGGAAATTCTTCTCTCTCCTCCACTGGCATTTCTACTCTACATACCGCTGGTATTGATTATCGAACGGCTGGGAAAAGTGCTGGCAGGGCCGGAAAATCCCTCTCCCATCAAAGAAAGCGCGTATGGCAGCGGTGAAGAAGCGCCGGTTACCGCAGCAGCGCCGGGTTACCGCCCCTTTTTCCTGATCGCCTTTTTCTTTGCCATTCTCCACCTGGGGATGCTGGTACTGGGTACCGGCGAGTTCAGTGCGGCGATTCTGCCGTTTTTGCTGGGTTTGATTTTGGCGATGATTGCATTATTATTAGGATAGGTTGAATCGGATTTGGGTTCGCAGAGGAGGTTTGAATGGGTGTTGAGTTGAGCAAACCATGGCAGCAGGCGCTGGATAAAATCCGTACCTGGGCGCGGGTCAATTCCCCGTGGGCGATTCACTTTAACAGTGGTTCGTGCAATGGCTGTGATATTGAAATCCTGGCAACCCTGACCCCGCGCTATGACGTGGAACGCTTTGGAATCAAGCTGCAGGGATCTCCCCGCCATGCCGACGTACTGATCTGCACCGGGCCGGTATCGCTGCAAGCCAAAGACCGCCTGCTGCGGATTTACTGGCAGATGCCCGAACCAAAATTTGTCATCGCGGTTGGTTCGTGCGGGCTTTCCGGGGGCGTATTCCATGGCTGTTACAACATCGTTCATGGCATTGATGAGGTGCTGCCGGTGGATGTTTTTGTGCCGGGCTGCCCACCGCGTCCGGAGGGCATCATTTACGGTGTGGCGGTATTACTGGAAGCCTTGAAAAGCGGAAAACGCCCGGAGCGCACCATGACGGTGGAATTACCGGCAGGTTTAGAAATGTCACAACCGGAGGTGGGAAAATGAGTGCGACCGAGCAAATCCTCCAAAATGCGCAAAATCTGCTCCAGCCGTTTGCCCAGTCCTTTAATTCTCCCGAACCGAACCGTTTGGATGTTTTTCTGCGGCGGGAGAATCTGCTGCCGGCAATCAAAGCCTTGATAGAAGCCCGCTGGGGCTATCTTTCGACGATTACAGGGATCGACCGGCCGGCTGCAACGGTTGAAGCGGGGCAAACCCCCGTGGAAGGGGAAATTGAGGTGCTGTATAGCTTTTGCTCCGGCGCTGCGGTGGTCAGTTTGCGGGTGCGGGTGCCCTATTCGGATGCAGTGCTGCCGAGCATTTGCCCGCTAATCCCCTCTGCTACCCTGGGAGAACGCGAACTGATGGAAATGTTTGGAGTCAGGGCGGAAGGCACACCCGATACCAGCCGTCTGATCCTGGCGGACAGCTGGCCCGAAGGGGTGTACCCTTTGCGTAAGTCGTTCGTACCCCCTGCCAGAGTTAGTGGTGCAGCCGAAGGAGGTTAAAATGACATTTGAACCGCAAGGTGAAAATCGTTTTATTGTGCCAATTGGCCCGCAGCACCCGGCCTTGAAGGAACCCGGGCACTTTGAGTTTGTGGTGGATGGTGAAATCGTTACCGGCGCCAGTGTGCGTTTGGGCTATGTCCATCGCGGCATCGAAAAAGGCGCAGAAGACCGCACCTGGACGCAGAACCTGTACCTGATGGAACGGATTTGTGGGATTTGTTCGCACATTCATGCCACCGCGTTTGTGCAGGGTGTTGAAAAACTGGCCGGTGTCGAGGCACCCCCGCGGGCGCGTGCCATTCGCGAAATTTTTGCTGAACTGGAGCGGATTCACAGTCATATGCTGTGGCTGGGGGTGGCAGCCCATGAGGGTGGTTTTGATGCGCTTTTCATGTATTCGTGGCGCGACCGCGAAGTGGTCATGGATATGCTGGAAATGCTCAGCGGCAACCGCGTGCATTACTCCGCCAACCTGATTGGCGGGGTGAAGTACGATATTCCCCTGGAGATGATGGATAAAATCCGCGAGGGATTGAATTATCTGGAAGAGCGGCTGCTCCATTATCTGGATGTGGTCAATAACGACGAAACCTTTATAGGCCGCACGCGCGGAATTGGAACGATGACACGCGAACAGGCTCAACTGCTGGGCGCGGTTGGACCGACTGCGCGCGCTTCGAATTTTGCCTATGATGTGCGTGTGGATGCGCCTTATGCGGCCTATGCTGAATTTCCGGTGGAGATGGTGGTAGCAAAAGAGGGTGATTTACACGCCCGCTTTGTGGTGCGAATTTTGGAAACAATGGAGAGTATCCGTGTGCTGCGCCGGATTTTTGACAATATGCCGGAGAGTGAACTGGTGACGCGGGTACCGCGTCGTATTCCGGCTGGCGAAACCATCAGCCGGGTGGAAGCGCCGCGCGGGGAGCTGTTTTACTTCATCGCCAGTAATGGCGGCGAAAAGCCGGAAAGGGTTAAAGTGCGCACCCCCAGTCTGTGCAATTGGGGAACGGTCATCACGCTGGCAGTTGGCCACAAACTGGCGGATATGCCGATGATTCTGGCGGGTATTGACCCGTGCTTTTCGTGCAACGACCGTCTGGTGATGGTCAAACGCAATCGGCAAGACCCGCAAGTGTGGACGTGGGCAGATTTGAGAAACTATGGGATAGAGTACTACCGATGAATTTGACGATCCATCCTCTCATTGTGCTGTTGTTCTTTCCGGGCGGTTTGTTTTTGCTGGCCAGTGGACTGGTCTTTCAATGGGCTGACCGTAAACTGGTAGCCCGTTTCCAAAACCGGGTCGGTCCACGTTTCCTTCAGCCGCTGGCCGATATGCTGAAACTGCTGGCAAAGGAAGAAATCATTCCAGCCGGCGCACATCGCGGGCTGTTTATTGCTCTGCCGATCATTGCACTGGCTTCGGCATTGACAGCGGCGTTGTATGTGCCCATGTTTGGAGTGCAGCCCTTCTTCTCGTTTCAGGGTGATCTGATCGTCACGATTTACCTGCTCAGTGCGTTGACCATTTCACTGGGGCTGGCGGGGGCAAATTCGGTAGACCGCTTTTCGCTGGTAGGCGCAACCCGCACGCTGACTCAGTTGTTTTCTTACGAAGCCCCCTTTCTGCTGGCAATGATCGGCCCGGCACTGGCAGCCCAAAGCTGGCAAATCAGCAAAATCAACGCCTTTGCCGGCGAAACCACCTGGTTTATTGTTGCACAACCGATTGGTTTTCTGGTTGCGCTGGTGGGTCTGATGGGCAAACTGGAATTGCCGCCGTTCGATGCACCCGAAGCGGAAACCGAAATCGTCGCCGGCGCATTGACCGAGTACAGCGGACGCGGATTTGCCCTATTCCGCCTTGCCAAGGATATTGAACTGGTGATCGGTTTGACACTGGTAGCGGCTTTTTATCTGGGTGGGGTTTCCAATCCGCTGGAATTTCTGCTCAAAACCGGCGGCTTGCTGCTGGTGATGGCCTTACTGCAAACCGCCTTTGCCCGCCTGAGGATTGACCAGACTGTGGGCTTGTGGTGGCGGGTTGGCGCCTTAATGGGGCTGGTACAAATACTGGCAATTCTGGCCGGCATTTATATCCGTCAATGGTGGTTGTGAGGGTGATACGATGAGCTTTGGTTCCATGATCGAAGACCTGATTAAGTCCTTGTTCAAAAAACCGGTAACCCGTAAATATCCATTTGAGCGGCATCCGGCACCGGAGCGGTTTCGCGGTACATTGCATTGGGATCCGGAAAAATGCACCGGCTGTCAGTTGTGCGTCAAAGACTGCCCGGCAAATGCAATTGAATTGATCGTCATTGACAAGGTCAACAAACGATTTGTCATGCGCTACCATCAGGACCGCTGTATTTACTGTTCCCAGTGTGTTGTTTCCTGCCGGTTTAAGTGTCTTGAATTGAGTGATGAGGAATGGGAACAGGCGGTTACCGAAAAGCAGCCACTGGAAGTGTTTTATGGGAAAGATGAGGATATCCGCTTCCTCCTGGAACGTGCAGCTGCGCAGCCTGCTGAAACACCTTGCGAGTGAGGTTGCAAGCCAATCAAACGGTGAAACGCTCAGAATCGCAGTAGTCGGAATTGGTAATGAGTTCAACGGAGATGATGCGGCGGGGGTGCTTGTCGTGCGCACCCTGCAAAAGAAACTGAATCACTTGAATCATCTTCTGCTGGTTGAAGGCGGCACAGCCCCGGAAAATTACACCGCAAGGCTGCGCCGCTTTCGCCCTCATCTGGTCTTGATGGTGGACAGTGCGGAAATGGATCAACCACCCGGCAGCGTGATGCTGGTGGCGGTTAACTCACTGGAGGGTTTGAGTGCTTCTACTCATACTCTGCCGCCTTCGGTACTGGCCAATTTTTTGCAGCGAGAATTGGGCTGTCAGGTGGCCCTGTTGGGTATTCAACCGCAGAATCTGGAATTTGATGCCCCGCTCAGTGAACCGGTCAAACGATCCGTGGCGCGGGTAAAGCAAAGTTTGATCCGCATGCTTGGGCAGCCCTCGTGATACAATTTGGGGTATGGAGAGAACCGTTCCCCGCACCGCATCCGAAGAAATTGATCTGTACTTGCGAACGATTTACTCCCTGCTGCGAACCTCTGCAGAAGTGCAGATTCGTTCGCTGGAAGAAATTCACGCTGCCACTAACTCTTCGCTGCACCCGAATGCCCGCCAGGTCAGCCCGGATACGTCGGCATTTATTTACAGTTCGCTGCGCCTGCCGGATTGTATGACCGAAGTGCGTTCGGTGGTACTGGGGCAGAGCGCCAGTGTTTTCCAGCAGCATGGATATGACCTGGTTGAAAAATGGCAGCCGGTTTCAGCGCGGGCACGTCGGCGACGTTGTTTCTTCAACGGCCGGGATACGCTTGCCTGTTACATCGCCAGCCGTTCGGATATTGATGACATTATCCCGACTCTCACAGCGTATCAGATTGAGTGGAATAAA
This sequence comes from Bellilinea sp., assembly GCF_053501535.1. Lineage (NCBI taxonomy): Bacteria > Bacillati > Chloroflexota > Anaerolineae > Anaerolineales > Anaerolineaceae > Bellilinea > Bellilinea sp. Next base: position 18,637 of record NZ_JBRCOK010000008.1, read on the forward strand.
CTGCATCATTTGCTGCAACGCTGGCAGCGGCCGCTCAATGCCCGCACGCTGGCAAAAGATGAAGATGCCTTCCGCCAGCTGGCCGAAACGCTGGAAATGACCGTGGAAGACCTTGAACGGCTGCGTACGGTGTGGGGCAAGGACTTTTACGCCAACTTACAGCGCATTGCTCATAAACGCTGTCGTATCGGAGTAAGGTTATTGAGCGGTTCACTGGCGGATTACCGCCGTGCCACCCGCGCATGGTGGGATAACATTGAACGGTGCTGTCCGCAGCTGGGTAGCCGGCCGGTTTACTTTGTTTCCAGCAATACCCACTCGCTGATCAATTTGTTGAGCGGGTTTGCCCTGTTGCACCGCGAAGAACTGATGCGCTTTTTGGAGCGAAAAGAAAACGAAGAGTTGAAACGCGAGTGGGAGAGCATCAGCAATGGTCAGGTGCCTTCCAGTCAGGAAAACTTTCTCTATTATGTCTTGAAGAAGTACCAGCAAACCAGCGAAGGCCGCGCGCTGATTCATGCTCAGGCAATGGATGAAACTCATCTGGGTATCCTTCGCATTCCCAGCGAACATTATTTTGATGTTGAGGCACAGGTAATTGAACTGCGCCGCTTAAACCCTGCCCGACTGGATCCGCGCGTGCGGCGCGACGGGCTTGAATGGCTGGAACGCAGTGATGCTTTGATTCTGAACATTGACTATCCGTTAGGAGTAGCCGCCTATAATCTGCTGGTCAAGATTGCCGAGCATGTTCATCCCATTTTGGGCGTTTACATCATGGGCAAGGCGGCAACGCTGAATGGGCGGCTGGGGGATGTGATGATTCCCAATGTGGTGCAGGATGAGCATTCAGAAAACACCTTTTTATTCCAGAATGCGTTCAATGCCTCGCATGTGGCACCTTATTTGCTGTATGGCACCGTGTTGGATAACCAGAAAGCAGTCAGTGTGTATGGCACATTTTTACAAAACGCGCGCATAATGGATGTGATTTACCGCGAAGGTTACACCGATATCGAGATGGAGGCCGGCCCATATCTTTCCGCGGTGTACGAAATGTTTCGTCCCAAACGCCACCCGATTAATGAAGTGGTCAATTTATATGAAATTCCCTTCGATTTGGGTATTTTGCATTATGCCTCTGACACGCCCCTCAGCAAAGGCAAGAATCTGGGGGCTGGCACCCTTTCTTACTTTGGAATGGACTCCACCTATGCAACCAGTGTTGCCATTCTGCGGAGGATTTTTGAAAAGGAACATGACCGGCTGGCGAAGAAATAGCCGTTTTCATATATACTTTAAGGTATGCAGGTCAATCGCAACGACATCATCGAATTGTTGCGCGGGTCGCATCTGTTCATCAGCCTGAGTCCGGAGCAAATTGAAAAGGTTGCCGACCGGGTTGAGGCGTTTCTCTATCAGGAAAAGCAGGTCATTTTTGAACAGGATGCACCGGTGGAAAGTTTTTACTTCCTCCTCAGCGGGCGAGTGGAGCTGGTGCGCCATGAGAGAGATGAAGAGGTAAAAATCATTCTCAGCGAGCAGGACTATTTTGGCGAGGAAGCGCTGGCAGACACTCCACCGCCGCGCCTGGCAACCGCCACGGCCCTCACCAATGTGATTGTGCTGCGTTTCAATGGCGATTTGATCGAAGAGCTGAAAAAAGAATACCCCAAAGTAGATGCCGCTTTTCGGCTGGTGGCTGCCAGTTACCAACTGGCAATGCGCATCCGGATGCCGTGGCGCGGCCCGCGCGAGGTGGTTCATTACATTGGCCGTCATCACCCCATTTTTCTGGTTCTGCGCCTGATTTTACCGGTCATTCTGGCGTTGTTGACAACGATTGTCACTTCTTATCTGGATGTGGTGCTTTTTCGCGGGTCGGCACTGGGAATGGGATTACTGCTGCTGGTTGTAGTGGTCAATGTTGCCTGGCTGGCGTGGGTGATCATTGATTTTTACAACGATTATTCGGTGGTCACCAATCGCCGGGTGGCTTATTTGCGAAAAATTCTATTGATTTATGACAGCCGGCAGGAAGTGCCGCTGGATGCAGTACTGGCGGATGATGTACGCACTACTCAATTGGGGAGAATTATCGGCTATGGCGACATTGTCGTAAGAACTTACACTGGGGAACTGATCCTCTCCCGCCTCGCGCAGCCCTACCTGATTGTGAACTTGATCAATGAAATGCGCGAAAAAGCCAAAGCCAGCCGCAAACGTGCGCGGCTTGAGTCCATTGATCAAATCATCCGCCGCAGACTTCAACTGGGTGCGGATGAACCGATTCCGCAGCCGACGGCGCAGGAAGTAAAAGCGGTTGTCAAAAGCGGTAAGTTGACCCAATTCCTGTCAGATTTGTTCATGCTGCGAGTGGAGAAGGACGGCGCCATCATCTACCGCACCCACTGGTTTATCCTGCTTAAGAAAACCCTATTACCCCTGATCCTGTCTTTGGTGGTTCTGGCAGCCATGATTTCCATCTTTTTCGGTGTCATTCCGCTGCCGCCGGTGTTAGGGCTGGTTATCGGCGTTTTATTCCTGCCCATTACCCTGATCTGGCTGGTGTATAACTATGTGGACTGGCGCAATGACCGCTACATCATCACCCGCGATACGATTATTGATGTTTATAAAAAACCACTGGGCACTGAACAAAAACGTTCTGCCCCGTTGAAAAACATCCTCAGCATTGATTTTGAACGGCTGGGATTGATTGGTTTGATTTTGAATTTCGGTACGGTTTACATTCGGGTGGGCGACTCGACGTTAACTTTCAACAATGTGATGGCCCCCTCGGAAGTGCAGCGTGAATTATTCCAGCGCTTCATGGAATTCAAACAGCGCGAAGAAGAAAGGGCCGAAGCATCCATCAATGAACAGCTGGCGGATTGGATTGAAGAGTACCACCGCATGGTGCAGGGGAAAGTCAACGGTAAAAATCCGACACAATTGGGTGAAAATTCGTAGTACAATTTACAGGCAATTTAATGATTTTTTTGAGCAGGTAAAAAACATATGGCAATTCGAGAAATTGTGACCGTGCCGGATGAGGTATTGCGACGCAAAGCCCGCAAGGTGACGGTATTTGATGCAAATTTGCAGAAATTAATTGATGATATGGTGGAAACCATGCGGGAGGCGCCGGGGGTTGGTCTGGCTGCCCCGCAGGTGGGTATTTCCGAGCGGCTGATTGTGGTGGAATACGCCGAAGATGACGAAGAAGAAAATGCGCCGAAAAAATTGTTTGTGGTAGCCAATCCGGAAATTGTCAAAGCATCGCCAGAAACCGAAAAAGGGATTGAAGGTTGTCTTTCAATACCCGGCCTGGTAGGGGAGGTGGAGCGCCCCTTGCAGGTCGTCATTCGCGGTCAGAACCGGCGTGGTCAGCCGGTGCGGATTAAAGCAAAGGGCTGGCTGGCGCGCATCTTCCAGCATGAGATTGACCATCTCGAAGGTATCCTGTTCACCGACCGCGCCACGCGGGTCTGGAAACCCACCCCCGAAGAAGAAGCCACCCTGCTGGATTAGTCCAGTTCAAGCCGCCTTATTCAGACGCGCTTATGCACCTGACCCATCTCTCGCTGACCAATTTTCGTGCCTTCAGCCGCCTGGATATGGAGGTGCCGCGCCATATTTTACTGCTGGTGGGAGATAATGCCCAGGGCAAAACCACCCTGTTGGAGGCAATCTACTTTCTGGCAACTTTTACTTCGTTTCATGCTGCGCATGACCGACAATTGATCAATTTCATGGCAGAGGAAGAAAATTTGCCGTTTGCACGGCTGGTAGCCGACTTTCAGCGCGGGGGCAAGGCACACCGCCTCGAAATCCGCCTGATTCAGGATGCGGTAGGTGCCAACGGCGCACGCCTGCGTAAAGAAATTCTGGTGGACGGGGTCAAGCGCAGTATGCAGGAAGCCATGGGCTGCTTCAATGCGGTTCTGTTCCTGCCGCAAATGACGCAAATTCTGGAAGGCGGTCCAGACGAGCGCCGGCGATACCTGAATCTCACCCTTTCACAGATTATGCCGGGCTATGCTCAGGCGCTGACCGAGTATGTACAGGTGGTTGCCCAACGCAATGCTTTGTTAAAACAACTGGCTGAGCGCGGCGGGGATGGTGAGCAGCTGATCTACTGGGATACTCTTTTAGCGCAACGCGGCGCCTTTTTGATTCAGGCGCGCATCCGCGCCTTGAATGAACTGGAACGATTGTCGGCGCGGATTCATGACCGCCTGACCGAAGGCAGAGAAGTACTGCGCCTGATTTACCGCCCCGGCTACGACCCTGCAGTTACCTCGCGGACGCAGTACAGCCTGCCCATCGAAACTACCGTTGACCGCAGCGGCTTCACCGAAGAGGAGATCCGCGAGGGTTTTCTTACCCGCCTGAGGGCAGTCCGTGCTGAAGAAATTCAGCGCGGGGTGACCACCGTGGGCCCCCATCGCGATGAGGTGCGTTTTACGGCAAACGGCATTGATTTGGGCGATTTCGGCTCGCGCGGTCAGGTACGTACGGCATTAATGGCGTTGAAACTGGCCGAAGTGGCATGGATGCGGGAGAAAATTGGGGAATGGCCGGTGCTGCTGCTGGATGAAACCCTTGCCGAGCTGGATATCCAGCGTCGCGCGGATTTGCTGAACGCCTTGGGGGAATGTGATCAGGCTTTGCTGACTACCACCGATTTGAAGCTGTTCAATGCGGCATTTGTGCGCCAGTGCGCTGTGTGGCAGGTGCAGGCCGGCTGTGTTCAGCGGGTTGATCAGCCCGTTTGAATTACTGAATCGGACGGCGGGCAGGTAAACCAACCCGCCGCGGGTAACCCGGCGGGGTAGAAGCCACTTTGTCCACAACGACCAGGTAGCGTTCTTCGGCGATGCCCGGCACCAGCACCGGAATGATCTGCTGGAGTTCTCCTCCCAATAAACGGATGGCTTTTTGCGCGGCAACTGCTTCAGCGTGGGCGCTTTCGCCCTTTTGTGCCAGCATTCTGCCGCCCAGAGAAACCAGCGGAAGAAGATATTCGGCTAAAACGGGCAGGTTGGCAACTGCGCGGGCAACCGCCCAGTCATACTGTTCACGGTGGGCGCGGTCCTGCCCCAATGCTTCAGCACGGGCTTGCAGCAGGGTCACATCTTCCAGGTCAAGGGTTTCAACCATGTGGCGGCAAAATTCCAGTTTTTTGCCAACCGATTCGACCAGCGTCAGTTTCATGCGCGGGTAGATGATTTTGAGCGGAATGCCGGGAAAGCCGGCCCCTGTGCCAATGTCAATCAGGCGTTCAGGCGGGCGCTCGCGAAAAGCGAGGATGCAACTGAGCGAATCTAGAAAGTGCTTGGTGCGAATGCCCTCCCGATCCCGAATGGCGGTTAGGTTCATGCGGCTGTTCCATTCCAGCAGTTCGTCCTCGTATCGCTGAAAAGCGGCAATCTGCCGCGCTGTCAATTGAATCCCCACCAGTGCTTTCAGGTCTTTGACCCACTTTTCCATATCGCGGCAATTATACCGGATGGAGTCGGGCTTGGGTTAATTTTCGGAGAAATCAGACTGGCGGGTTTTTCGGCTGACGTACGGACAAACTGAAGGCTGCCAGCGAGATGAAGAAAAGGGGCAAATGCAGTACCCCCATCCAGAAATTGGCGGGGATAAGGACAAAGTGGGTCAGCAGGTTGAAAAGGGCGATCAACAGCCCAATGAAGCCACTCAGACGCAGTAATACACGATTCACCTGTGGATAAAAAAGCACCAGAAATCCTGTGTAAACGGGCAGCATCATGCAGCCCGTCAATCCGGCTTCGTTGGTGAAAAACAATGCTGGATCAAGAAGCAGCCTCATTGGATCGGTCTGAATCGGCATCCAGAAAGCAAGCAGCATCATGGGGAACAGGATCAAAGCCCGCCGTGGCAGAGGTCGCAGTGAAAAATCCGAGCGGGGCTTGATTGCTTCTGCCAGCCAGGCGGCTGCAATGATGCCGAACAGGATGATGTTGCCGGTAATGATGACCAATCCATACTGGCTGGTGATTGCGCTGTTTTGAAAGATGGCGATGCCAAGTAAATTGAGGCCAGCGTACAAGGCAAACCAGCGGTATGCGCTGTGCGGCCGAACCAGCAACCACGCCGTCAACGCAATGGGGACAAGCTTGAAGAGCGGAAAGAGTGAGGGCAGGGAGTAGATCAACGGCTGAGCAAGTACGCTATTGATGACCTGTGAGGTCTGGCGCGGGTCGTAGGAGGTTTGGGAGTAAAGCGGCAGGAAACTGATCAAAATGATGATCAACAAAAACCACCAGCGACGGCTAAGTTTTTCAAGTCGGCTTTCGGGATTTAGAATCATGGGTTTCATTGTGGCAAACTCTCCTGCAAGATTGCTTTGATTTTACGAAATGTCAAACCAAACCTAAACCGATGAATGACATATTGTGATAATTACAATTCTCATTCAAAATTATTTGGGGAAGGTGCAAGCAAAAAAACGCATCTCATCAGGTACAATTGGGATATGCACCGATTTTTTGTGCCGCCTTCCTCCTTCAAGGGAAGTATGATTCATTTCCCGCAGGAATGTGCCCGTCAGATGGCGCAAGTCTTGCGTCTTAACCCGGGGTGTAAGGTGATTGCTCTGGATGGTTCAGGCAGGGAGGCGGTAGTTCAACTGGACAATCTATCTTCCCGCGAGGCAAGCGGGATTGTATTGGGCTGGCAGAAAAATGAGCGTGAACCCGTCCTGCACCTGACGGTGGGACTGGCATTGACCCAGCGGGAAAAGTTTGAATGGACGCTGCAAAAAGTGACCGAAATCGGCGTGTCTCGAATTGTACCGCTGGTCACGCGGCGCAGTCTGGTGCAACAGACCGCCCAGGTATTGGAAAAGGTTGCCCGCTGGCAGCGGATTATTCAGGAAGCCGCCGAACAATCCGGGCGGGGAATTGTGCCGTGTCTTGATCAACCATCCCTGTTGCGCGATTTTCTTGCGTTCCGACAGGAAGTTGAGATTGCTCTGATTGCCTGGGAGGGTGAAACCAGACGGTTCATCAGCCGGGTGGTTCATCCGCAAGATGGAAAGAACCGTGCCGGCTTGTTGATCGGACCGGAAGGCGGTTGGGAGAAGGAGGAAGTCGAGCAAGCCGAACAGGCTGGCTGGCTGCCGGTCAGCCTGGGCAAACGTATTTTGCGCACTGAAACAGCTGCCATTGTGGCAACTGCTCTGCTGCTAGACCGTTATGAAGCCAATCAATCCGGAGGAGAAAATGAGCAAACGGTTGGGTAACTTGCTATTCATAGGGGTATTGATGGGAATTGCTGCCTGTACAAGCGGTACACCACCCCTGCCAACAGCAATCATTCAACCGCTGCTGGTCTCACCCACTTCGCCGGCTGAAAGTTTAGTAATGGAAACGCTGCCACCACCGCAAACCGCAGCAGTTCAACCAACTTTCACTGAGCCAGTTATCCTTGAAAAAATGAGTCATGAGGACTGGTTTTACAACTCGCCGGACGGTCAGTGGACTGTCCAGGTCAGTGCGGCGTTTCCGGTGACGGCGGAAGGTTCAATCAGCGGTGAAAATTATCGCGTTTCGCTCTCGGTCTTCCGTGCGGATGGCGGACAGCGGTGGAAGATTCTGGATGAGGAACGTCCTTTTGGGTTGGGTTATACCCTGCCGGCTCAGTTTCACTGGCAAAGGGATGGCAGCCGGCTGTTTTACACAGAACACGGAATTCCAGATGGCAGTCCAACCATTTTGGGGTTTGACTGTGGTTTATTCCGTACCGACCTGCAAAATGGCGAAACGACCCAATTGACCGCTGCGTGTGGTTCGCTGCGTGCCGCGCCGGATGGAGAAGCTTTCGCTGCATTGCAAGGCGGCCGTTTGCTGATTCATCGGATCAGCGGCGAAGTTATCCGTGAAATTTCTTTTACGGATTTTCTTGGACTGGGGGAGCAGAGCGGCTGGCTGGCGGGTGGCCTGGTCTGGTCACCAGATAATGGACGGCTGGCCTTCAGTATTCTGCAAAACATGGCGGGCGCGGCGGAAATTCAAACTTCTTTTGTGCTGGTTGATCTGGTGACTGGATCCGTGCGCTTTTTCTTACAGAATCAGCCAGGGCAATACCTGCCGATTGATTGGCAGGAAAGCGAAGTGCTGGTCATTATGGATACTTTTGGTTTGCGTTACCGGCTGAATATCCGCACCGGTGAAATTGTGCCGGCTGGCTGAATGGCTTTCAACCCGTTGCGCGGCGTGGAAGCAAATTCTTCAACCGGTTTCCGCTCTGCCGCCCTCTGCCAACGACGCGATTGCGTTCATCAAAAACGAGCCAAAGCGGGGGTTGGCTGCCTGAAAAAATTGGCACGGGAACATCTCTGCCTTTGAGCCACTCATCCAACAGGTCGCTTGGCAGGGTTAAGCGTCCGCTTTGAAAAAGGCGGGCAAAACGATTCGTCCACTCGTGCGCGGGCTGCCAGCCTTCGGGTGTTTCTTCGAGAACCTTAAGACCCAGCATTTGACACGGCAGATCGTTGAAATATTCCAGAAATGCAGCAGGTACGGCAAAAATGGAAGCCGGGCTGCGCCACAATTCCAGATGATAGGTTTCCAGAATGGTCAATAAATCAAAGCCGTAGGTGGTCTGCAGCCAGTCGGCCAGTTCCTGTACTTGGGGGCGGGGCAGGGGCTGCTGACCAGTCTGGTGCAAGGGGCGGGTTGGTTTCGGCTCCGTGGGCAGACCAATTTCGCCGGTACGCGTCAGCCGGGCGGCAAAAAAGCCGGAGGTTGAAAAACGGTGCGGCCAGAGGCGCATAGCATTTTGAACCTGTGGGTGAAAGGTCTGTCCGAAGGCGTCGGCCAGCGCCGGCGCAGGGGCGGGCAGACGAGCGGAGATTTCATCTACCTGCACACGATTGGGAAAGCGGCGTAACACCTCATCCAGCACGGCTTCGTCCTCCTGAGGGGCAAGTGTGCAGGTGGAATACACCACCTGTCCGCCGGGTTTGACGGCTGCCAGTGCGGAAATGAGCATGGCGGTTTGGCGGTGTGCCAGATTGGTCTGTTCACGGGTGGAGATGGGGCGCATCGGGTGCGATTCGGTTGGACGCAAGGATTGCATACTGCAAGGGGCATCCAGCAGCACCCAGTCAAACATGGCTGGAAACCAGCGCCCAAACTTTTCGGCAGGGAAGCGCGTAACTGCTGTATTCACCGTGCCCCAATTTTGGAGCACCAGCCGTAAAGGGGTGATGCGTTCCATTCCGGCGTCGTTTGCCAGTACCAGTCCGCGGTCCAGGGTGCGGCTGATCAGGTGAGTGGTTTTACCGCCCGGCGAGGCTGCCAGATCAAGGATCAGCGGGCGGGGGGAAGCCGGCAAGTCGAATAATTCTGCAGGCAGCATCGAGGCCGCATCCTGAATGTAATAATGCCCAAAGCGGTGTTCAATGGTCTGGCTGAGCGGGGTGCGCGCTTCATATACCTGCCAGCCGGTAGGGCAAAAAGCAACCGGCTGCACCTGCCAGCCGTACCATTCGCACCAATCGTTGACCGCCTGTGGCGAGGTCTTAAGGGTGTTGATGCGAAAAGCCGGCCGCAAGGGGCGTTCCAGTTCAGCCAGCAGTAGCTGATATTCTTCTGCTGAAAGCAGCTCACCAAATTGCTGCAAGGCCGTCTGCCGGGCGGCGATGGATGGCTGAGGTTTGGAAGAAAGGGTTTTCTTTCGCCGGCTCATGATTTTCGAATACAAAATATCAGTTCAGTCTCAAATCGTATTTCTTCAACTGCCCATGGTTGACCGCTGAGCAGGTTGTCCATCAGCCGGCGTTGTCGCTGTTCCAGATTACGCGTGCCTTTTAAACTGCTGATCGGCAGGGAGACCAGCAGCCAGCGCACTTGCAGCGCTTCAAAAAACGGCCGGCATGCCCCGCGGCGACGCTGCTCAAAGCGGTGAGCCTCTTTGAAGAAAAAGGCAACGTCCGCTGGAATTGTCGGCGGCTCTACCAGAATATCCTGATGAAAAGCAAGGCGGGGACGACCGCTCAATTCAAAAAACAGGTTAATCAACTCCACCCGCGGACGGTGCAGGTCGTAAGCATGATAGCGGGTGGAAGGGGGTAGTTTCATCCACGGCAGGGCAAAGGGCTGCATACCACAGGCCAGGTCAAGGACGCTTTGGGGAAGGCCAGTTATCTCCCACAGGCGTGTGTAGAAATTATCCAGCCAAGCAATCCGCTCGCGGGTGGAGGCGTGGCTTGCCAGCATGGACAGGCAAAAATCACGAACAAACTGTGGATCACCACTGGCAAAGGCGGCCTGCATAGCGGTTTGTGCGGCGAAATAATCCGGATCGCCAAGATAGGGGGCGACAATATTGTGAAGCTTCTCGCGTACGGATTGCAAGGCCTTGTCTGGATTTGACTGCCGGGCAAATTCCTCAACAATCAAATCACGCAGCAGGGCTTCTGGTAAATCCAGCGTGTGGTATTTCCGCATTGAACGCAACTTTGCAATCCAGACTTGAATATTCTCTTCCGAAAGCGGGGTTGGATTATTCATCCCGTCTGACGATCCCCTGATTCCATGCGTACACGGCTGCCTGAGTACGGTCTGCCAGGTGTAGTTTGGAAAGAATGTTGCTGACATGGCTCTTGACCGTTTTTTCACTGATGAACAAGGTTTCGGCAATCTCGCGGTTTGATATTCCGCTGGCAATCAGACGCAGGATTTCCATTTCGCGGTCACTTAATTCGGAAAATGGGTTGAGCGTTTCGCGGCGCGCACCTTGAACTTCCTGTACCAGTCGAGCAGCAACGCGCGGATGAAGGACTGCCTCACCTCGCGAAGCTTTACGAATTGCATCGGCCAGCTCATCGGGTTTTGAATCCTTAAGAATATAGGATAGTGCGCCTGCCCGGACAGCCGGAAAAATATGTTCATCCTTGTAGTAAGAAGTGAAAATGATGACCTGGGTATGAGGACTAATGGTTTTTACCCGCCGGGTTGCCTCCACGCCGTCCATGTCCGGCATGATCAAATCCATTAGAAGGACATCGGGCACGCTATGGGGGAGAAGTTCGAGCAATTGGACGCCATTTTCTGCCTCACCAATCACTTCAATGTCATCCTGGGTTTGCAGAAAAGCGATTAAACCCTGCCGTACAACGGCGTGGTCGTCCACAATGATCACCGTAATCGGATTGTGTGGTTCACTCATGCCTATTAACCTCGTTTCGCGGTTCAAACCTGAGCGGTAAATGAGCGGAAAGACGGGTACCTTGTCCGGGTGAACTTTCGATCTCAAGCCTTCCACCGATTTCTTCAAGCCGGTCTTGCATACTTTTCAAGCCAAAACCGGGGGAATTTAACCCATGCGGATCAAATCCGCGACCATTGTCCTGCACTGCCAGAATTACCTCCCGACTATCCCCCCAGAGAGCAACATTGACCTGAGTTGCCCCGCTGTGGCGGCTCACATTGGCAAGCGCTTCCTGCACGATTCTGAAGAGGGTCAATTCCTGACTGAAGGAAAGTTTCAGGTTTTCGGAATGAGAAAATTCAATAGCAAGATGATTTTGTTGCTGCCATTGTTGCAGGTAATCTTTCAGTGCGGCGGTCAGTTCCTTCTCATGCAGAGCAGCCGGACGCAGTTCCAGTATCACATTGGTCAGTTCTTGCTGGCTCTGGAGTGCGAGATTTTCAGCCTGATGGAGGGCCAGTTTGGCGGCCTCCGGTTTGGTTTCGATCAGATTTCGAGCAGCACTGATTTGAAGAATTGCTGCTGCCAGATTTTGCTTGACCGAATCGTGGAGATCTCGAGCCAGTTGATTTCGTTCTTCCATGGCAGCCAGCTGCTGCCGGGTCATCAACAGGGTTTCTAATTCGGAAGCCATTTGATTGAGCTGCCTGCCGAAGCGGGCAATCTCATCTTGTGCCGGATCATGAATGCGCGGTTTAAAGTTGCCATCAGCCCAGGCGTTGGTTGTTTCGCGCAAATGGTCAAGGCGATTTTCTAACCAACGAGCAGTGAAAAAACCAAATAAAGTTCCAACCAGCACAGCCGGCATAATCAAAACCAAAAGAGCAGGTCCTGCCAGACGAATCGCAGTCATCAGGAGTTCACCACTCAGCTCATTTACAAAAATGTCCGGCAGGAGACGAGAAAGATATAGATTGAACGCCAGAAAGAACCACCAGGCTGCCATTAAGATTGCCCCCAGGGTGACCAGCGTAAAACTCAGGGTAAGCCGCCAGCGCAGCCGGTTGAAAAAGCGGTTAATGAGATCTTTCCAGTGTTTCGGAGCGTCCATTTCCGCTC